>JANPLP010000859.1:0-12046 GCA_031426595.1 Planctomycetia bacterium
CATGTCTTCAATGTTACCGCCGAGTTCTTCGAGCATTTGGTAGATCGGCACGGTTCCGATCGGCACCGGCGACTTCGCGATGATCTCTTTCCGGATGCCATCGATGTCTTTGCCCGTTGACAAGTCCATCACGGTGTCAGCGCCATAGTGAACGGCCGTGTGGAGTTTTTCCAGCTCTTCGGCCAAGTTGCTGGTGACGGCGCTATTGCCGATGTTCGCATTAATTTTGCATTTCGCAGCGATGCCGATCGCCATCGGTTCGAGGTTACCTTGCAAGTGAACCGTGTTCGCAGGAATCACCATGCGACCTGCAGCCACTTCGGCGCGAATCGTTTCAACGGGTAGTTGCTCTCGCTCGGCAACGAATTTCATTTCAGCGGTAATGTCACCAGCACGGGCAGCTTGAAGCTGGGTAGTCATCGATTGAGGCTCCTGAGAATCGGCATTGTGGCCACATCGCTCGTGGCGTATCCGAAATTATGGCGAATTCGGCTTTGCCGAGAACCCTCCAACGACTCGAATACGTCAATTTTGTACCCGATCAAGCTGGGGCAAAACGCCTTCGGGTTTGAATTGTTGGTAAAAGCCCTTACTTAACCAGAATGGTTTCCCAAACTGCAGCGAATGCAAAAGCCGCTGTCGAGTGGCCGTTGCGCTGCATCCAGCAGCGTGAGCCGATGGTTAGCGACGGTAAAACGCTCGTCAGCCGATCGATGGCTTATTGATTGCTTTAACCATGCGATGATTTCAACGGGTGTTGGGGAGGAAGAATGTGCGGTCAGCAACAATTGTCCTCGTGGGTGAAGCAACTGGAGACATGTTTCGAGCAACGGGTAGAGATCGGTTTCAATTCCCCAGCGATCACCGCTGGGGCCGTGTCCGAAGCTGGGTGGGTCGAGCACAATGATTTGGTATCGACGGCCGCGTTTGAGTTCTCGTGACGCGAACTTGCGAGCGTCTTCGACGATCCAACGAATGGGATGTGATTGCAGATCGTTGCTGCTAGCGTTGTCGCGTGCCCAGCGCACCGCAGGAGCCGAGGCGTCCACATGGACCACTTCATAGCCCGCTTTAGCAAGTGATAGAGTTGAACCGCCGGTATAAGCGAATAAGTTCAGCGCCTGCAACGCACTCGAATTTGCGTCCGGTGAACCACTCAGCGACTGGAGCCACTCCCAATTGGCGCGCTGTTCAGGGAAAACTCCGACGTGTCCGAAGGGAGTCAGTTTCAAATTGAACACGATGTCTGCGATGCGCACTTGCCACGTATCCGTCGACAACTGCCCTCGGATGATATCGCCGCGATCATCCAAGCACGCCTCAGCGCGGCTCCAATCGTCTCTGTGCCGTGTCGCATCAATGGCCGCTGGTGAGCAGCGATCGAGAAAGACGCGGCCAAAGCGCTCGAGTTTGCGACCGCCCCCGAAGTCGAGCAATTCGTAGTCGAGCAAGTTAGACCGCTCTAATTGTTCCACAGGTCGGTCGCGCATTGTTTCTTTAAATGAAGCCTTACAAAACGAATCGAGCTCGACGAACAGATTAGCTCGACGAGCTCGAAGGTGAGTTATAAGTCGCGGGAAACGTCCCGGCGAGAAAAAGTTACTTCTTCTCTTTGACTTTTTCGAACTTAGCTTTCTTGAAAGCTTCTTCGCCGAACAGCTTTTCGACTTGCTCTTCAGGCTTCATCTTCTCTGCAGTGCCTTTGCAATTATTGCAGCAGAAAGCGATCTTCGTTCCAGCGACTTCGATGGCTGTGCTGGCATCTACCTTGCCGCCCGACATTGGGCAAGCTTGTTGTTCGTACTGCTTCGAGGCAACCAACTGGTGGTTAGCTTTCGGAGCCATCTTTTCTTTGTCTTCTTTGCTGGCCGATTCAAACTTGCCTTTGCAATTGTCGCAGCAGAAGAAAACTTTTCCGTCTTTGTAGTCGGCTGATTTATCTTCTTTGGCCGCTTTGCCTGAAGCGATCAAGCATTTGACCCCTTCAAGGGATGCGGTCGCCGCATAACCAATAGAAGCAACTACAGCGAAGACAGAAAACACAGCAACCAATGTTCGTTTGCTCATCGTTTACACCTTTGAGATACAGGGGGGAGAGATACAGGATAGTAAGGGGAGAGTCATGTTTCAAAGCTAAAAACGGCTAGCATGGCAGTCAGGGATACCTATTTTGCACATCCAGCCGCGCTTCACTGTAGCGCAACTGTCCAGCCAAGTCAACTGCGCGGCGAATTAGCGTCGGAGGGGAATTGCGGGGATTTCCATTCGGCCCGCGGACTGTGACGGGACGAAATACCAATACGGCTTGTTTACGTCCGAGTTGGGACGGAGGTAGTCTCGCGATTCGATCGGTTTACCACTTAGAAGTTCGCCGAGGTCAAATAGCACGTTAACGTTGCTGCCGTAGTAGGAATGCCCCAGTAGGCTGCTGTCGACCGCGGTTGCGTCGATAGTCTGAATGCCGGGGACAAGCACAAGCTCACTGCCTGAATCTCCGGCTCGTGGGACGCGGTTAAAGTATTTCGATGCGATAAGTGCCAAGTCCGTTTTGGAGGTGTACAGCGTCACACGTTTAGCTTTGGTGACCACTTTCGGAGCGATATCCCGCTTGAAAGTCTCTGCATCAATGTCCGGCGCGGCCAGCACAATCTGATTGAATTTCGCGCCCCCCATTTTGGCAAGCGCAGAAGTCAATCCAACATTGCCCATACTGTGTGCGACGAGATTGATCGATGTCGCGTTGGACTTGGCGGCAACTTCCGTCAGAAACGATTTGATTTGCTCTACGCTGTTTTTAATGTTCTCCGAATCGCTTCGATAACCGTACCAGTTTGCCTGCGAGGGCCAACTGTAAAACACAGGTGCACCTGGAAACTTGAGATCGTAAGCCATCTGTGCGGTGCGGCGTGCGGCATCTTCGAACGATACGTTGTACCCATGCACGAAGACTAGAACGTTGCTCCCCTTTTGCTCCAGCTCCCGATGCATGTCGTCAAAAAACGAATTCGGATCCAAGCGATGGACGCTCTTCAGCACGATATGCTTGGCAGGATCCTCTTTCACTTCCATTCGCAGCAGCAGCGAAGGTGACTCGAGCTCACCCGGACGGTGCGATTCTGGGATCGTCACTTGGCAGATGCCCATTTCGACAGTATCGCTAAGCGTTGAACCATACTCGACGTTCTCAACTTCAAGCACCTTAGAATCGGTGAAGCGAATCGATTGCACAGCCAGCGTAGTTACTGCGGCCAGTCCCGTGACGGCAGCGAAAGTGTACTTGGGCGATTTCCGCCGCATGAAACCAAAGCAACAAGTGGCCATGGCCGCGATCGCAAGTCCAATCGTTGCGCCGTACCCCGGTGCATGCGTTTGTTCTGATTCAGAGTGGATCTTTTGAACGCTGGTTGGCTGTCGGTTGGTGCCGTAGTACACCTTAACAAGCCGATCATCGATGGAAGCAAGCGGAGAAGCAGGTTTAGCCAGTTGCGGATCAGGTATCTGCAGCGCTTCCTCTTGAGCCAACGCGCTTGCGGGAGGTAGCGGAGCTGCTTGCTCGGCGATTCTGAGAGCATTTTTAGATGCGTCCTCCGCTTGCTCAATAAACTTGGCATCTCCAATATGTCGCGAGATTGCAAAAGTACCGTTCCATTCCTCGTAGTCGTCGCCAGCGCCTAGGTCCGAAGTAATGTATTCAGCCAACTGAAGCATTCTCGCTTTCGCACCTGTCGGCACTCGGTCGTTTTGCAATGCGACCATTAACTGCGGCAACAAGTTTTCGTCAAAGTCCCAGCCACACAGAATTGACTCAAAGAACTCTTGACCGAGGCGTTCATTACCCAGCGACTCGATCATGGGTGACCAATCGCTGGGGTGCATCATCGAGGCGACACGAGCGCAAATGATTCGTTGTTCGTCCGTTGCGTTAGCATCGCGAATTTTATCCACAAGCAATGGAAGAACGATCACACCCAAATCTTGCAGCGTGTCTTCGACAATCAAATTGTTCGAGTATTCAACCAGTTTCATTAGGTCTTCAAAGCACTCGACCGTCGTGCCTGAGAGGTGTTTTGCAAACGCGGCGGTGATACGCAGTTCTCGATTCCCGGAGTCAGCAAACGCTGTGATGCGCGCCGCGGCGAGCGAGGGTTGAACTTGAGCCAGGGCCAGCAACGCTGCAACGCGGAGAGAGAGTTCTTCAGTGTCTTGTGTGGCGTCAACGAGTGCAGGTGCTGCCAATACGCTAGCGGGCCCAATAGCACCCAGCGCGGCGGCGGCCGCAACGCGTACTGAAGTGTCTTCACGAGGGTCCTTCAAATGTTCTTCGCAGCGAGGCATAGCTTGTTTTGCAACCGGACCTAGGACCGCTAACGAGCGGAGAATGTGTTCGCGAACAACGGGATCTTCGTGGCCAAGCCCCACAGTTAGAACCTCGACCGAACGCGGCCCCAGTTTCTTCAGCACCGTGGCTACATCGGACTTGGTGCTGATGGTGACTGCTGGGTCGGTGATGATTGCGACCAGTGGTCCGATGGCGGGAATGGAAACTTCGCCCAATTCACCGATCGCTTCCGCACAAGCGACGCGAATGAATTCGTCCGTCGAGCTAAGGCCCAGCATAAGAGGCTTGAAAGCGACCGAGGCCAAAGGACCGTAGTTTTTGATAGCGTGGGCGAGTTCCACGAACTTCGGATCGTTCGCTGACAGGGCGGCAAGCTGGCTGACGAGTACCGCAACTGCCTCTTTCGAGTTCGGTGCAACGGGATGTAATGAATAGATCACTTCTTGCTTGACGAGCTCACTTTCATCAGCCAACTTGAGCAACGCGAACAGGGATGCATGCTGTGCGACCGGCAGCTCGCCGAGTTCATTTAGACTTCGAGCGGCGGCGAGTCGCAGGTCTTCCAGCTCAGCTCGGTCAAGTACCGTGGCGAGCAGCGAAGTCTGCGCTCGTGGCCGATCAACTAAACTCTTGCCTAGCGATTCGATCGATGCGAGGCGAACCTCCAGTGGCGTGCGGCGATTAATGCTCAGTCCTAGAATGCGCTCAAAGAGCTGTCGATCTTTGGGTTGTACAAAAGAGATCAGTGTGGGAGTCCAGCCCGGCAGTTGATCATCCTTGAGTTCCAGCAACGTTTGCTTCATCACGGCGTGTCCGGCATCTCCCCACCGCAGCGTGGCGAACTGCATCAAGGACGGGTCGTCGACGGCTAGGATACTGGCGAGAGCATGTGCAAGAATTTGGGGTTGATGGAGATGCAGAGTTCGCATCGACTCGATCAATTGCAGACGCTGAACGCGGTCGCCGGCCGCGAATTGTTTTTGCAACTTCGGGATGATGGCCGCCATCGCCGCCACCGCTTCTTGATTCGACTTCTCTGCAGTGCTTAGTCGGGCGTCTTGCGATCGAAGGACCGCAATCGTATCGAGCGCCGCTCGAACGGCCTGTGCATGACGCGGCTGATGATCCTGCTTGCTGAAACGCGAAAGCGTCGCCTCCAGCGCCGATTGCATGGTGCTCAACTGCGTTTCAGACCACGTTTCATTTTCAATTGAGCGCGCCAACTTGGCAATCGACCACTCGGCTGAATATCGAACGTGTTCATTCCGATCAACTAAAATCTGCACCAAGGCTTTCAGAGTGCGCGGGAAATCGTTAGTGACTTCCGCCAACGCATAGGCACAATAAAGCCGCACATCGGGATCCGTGTCATCCAAGCAAGCGATCAGAAGGTCTGTTGCTGGTCCAGCGGGCTTACCAAGTTTAGCGAGTTGCCCTGCAGCTTGGACCTTCTGCGTTGGTACAGCGCTTCCCAGCTGGCGCATCAAGCGAGCCAGCAGATCTCGTTGCTCAGCGTGGCTGACTAGCGGCATGACGAATACAAGGATCGTCATCCCAAACACGATCCGTCGATTGCGAAACAAGGCTAAGCCTCCTGCTTAGAAAGCGTTTTCATTATTTTCAAGGCTGCAGGTGCTGCTGAAGCGTATGCACTGTGTAAAGCGCGTGCCGCGCGAATTCGTACTTGAGCCAACCGCGGCTTAGCGAAACATCGGAACCGGCGCTGGTTCACTCCGAGACGCAGGTGGACGAACCACGTTGGATGGATTTGATGGCGAGGCAATAGGCTGCTGTGCGCTAGCGGTGACAACGGCCGAGTTATCGGTGCTGCGAGGAACCCAAACAGTTTTCATGTTCCCTTTGCCGGAAACAAATATGGTTTTGTCATTCACCACTTGGCGACCATCAGGCAAAGTGTAGCGAACGAAAACAACGACGCGATCAGCAACTGGATCGGGTCCATTCCAAGGCAACGTTAAGTGTATTCCTTGGCTTGTTCCGATCGGTTGAAACTTCGTTTTCACTTCGATTGCGGAGTAGGACCACCGGCCAATTCTCGCGGCATTGCTGTCGCCTTCGCGGGCAGGATCCAAGACTGCGATTTCTAGGTCGGCGAAGGTTGGTACCAGTTGCCCGTCGGTGTTCTTGGGCTGCAAAACCAGATACAAACCGTCGTCATCGCTCTCATCGTCAAAGTTCGCGGCTCGTGTAAGGGTCGGGTGAAAAGCGATCTCAACAATCCGCATGTCCGCGGGTTTCTCCGAGCCGAGCTTCAATAACGCTCGATTGCCCGCAGCTGAGTTGCTCTGTGTGCTCGCCAACTGATTCGGCACTTCGATGCGACTGAGATTGAGTTCGAGATTGTTCGAGGGGGCTGTTCCAGATGGGTTGTTTGCTGAGAAGCCAGTCGAGCCTCCCCGATCTTTGAGTACGGGCATGCCGGGTGGGAGCGGCGTACCGGGATCGATGGTTGGTATATCCAGCAAGTCGTTTGGTACGTCGGTCTTGGGCGGCGTCACGGGGATCTGCGGAAGTGAATTCTGCAATCGTTCTTGTTCAGTCGGGGAGTTCGAAGCATCAGGCGGCTCTAAAATCGACTCGGGCTTCTTCGCAGGAAGTTGTTCCGTTGGCGGCGAATAACTTGGAACCGAATTGGAGTTTGAGCTGGGACTTGGAACTGGCAACGGATCACGCGGTGCAAACTCAAGCGGCGCAGGACTGGACTCTTTCGGTGCCAGCAATTTCCCGAGCCCCGATTGAGGTCTGTCGGAAGTCGCCGGAGTCGTACGAAGCTTTTGGTTCTCTGCTCTCAGACTAGCAAGCTCTTTTTCGAGCACATGGTATTCGTTGTCGTACTCGTAAAGCTGATCTTCAAGTTGGCGAATTTCCGCCGCCATACTTTCCACATAGAGATCTGAGTAAGCCGCGTTTCGGCAACCTACCTGTGCAGCTACGTACAGCAACACGGTCGCTCTTGCGAGTGAACGTGCTGACGGGAGCTTGTGGGGTAAGGTGAAATTGAACATCGATCCGTCACTTGGCTGATGTCTGCGAACTTGAGTCCGAATACGAAATTGGCGCACAATTTTTCCGCGATTAGACAAGTAGCCAATCTCCCCCCGCGACGTCAAGCCAGATCGGACAGGCTTTACCAGCACATCGCGCTGCGATTCGCGAACTTATACGGAGCTTTTCTCGAACGTGTTTGCATTGGAGGCGGCTTGATCGAGCCTAGCAACCACAACGACAGACGCATGCTATCTAAGAACAGATTGCGATGCGAAGCGCGTTTAGCTTCCTTTAAATAGATTGACCGGCCATTAAAATAGCTTTATACTAAAATGGTCTCTTCGAATGCTGGGCGGGTGCCGGTGGCTTCATCTATTTTCGGTCATTCTATTTAGTCAACGAAGCGCGATGGCATTTCAGGGTGTCGCACTTGGACAGGTGGCGGCCTGCGGTGAATTTCTGTATCAAGCCTTTCACTGCTGCAGTACTTGATGAGCAAACAGTGGCATAGCGATTGCCGAGTCGGCTTCAGCCCCAGTTTAGTTGGTTCGGTCTACTTTTCATTATCTTTTCTTATCGGAGGTATCTCATGAAAGTGCGCAACGGATTTACGCTTGTGGAGCTTTTGGTCGTGATCGCGATCATTGGAATTTTAGTTGGACTGCTATTGCCAGCGGTGCAAGCGGCGCGGGAGGCAGCACGACGTATGCAGTGTGGCAACAATCTGAAGCAGCTTGGATTGGCTCTACACAACTACGAGTCGGCTAATAAGAAGTTTCCGATCGGCTTCATGGACAACTTGAACGGCAATATCCTTCGATCCGATGGTGGATGGTCATGGATGTGCGCAGTTTTGCCTTACATCGAACAAAACGCGCTGTACAATTCGCTTGACCTACGGTTTCATCCGTATGGAACGCCTGGAACGATCAGCGACACAGCGGGCCGAAACAACGCCGGCACTGCAACAGTCCTAAACACTTTCCGCTGCCCTTCAGATATATCACCGCCTACTCGAGCGATTAATGCTGGGAACCCAGGTGGCACCCCTACGATTGCTGTCACCAGCTATGTGGGATGCATGGGACCGTTCGATGGCGCACGCTGCGAGGTAATCGGAAATTTCATGCGACCAGATCCGCGTAACATTGGTTTATTGGTGGTGGGCGCAAGTCGCAGTCACGCACAAATCACCGACGGCACTTCCAATGTCATCGCAGCGGGAGAAGTTTCCTGGCGGCCGTTAGTTGCGGGGGATGGATCCGATCGTCAGTTCGTGCTCGGCAGTGTCGTGACGAACGGCGGTGTGAACTGTGCGAACGGCGGCGCTGGTACCAACGGAGCCTTCTTGCACCTGCGATCAACTCGCAAGAAACTAAACGGTCCGATCATTGGCGGCGATAAGCACGCCGCTTTTCATAGCTTCCACACAGGCGGCGCGCAGTTCACTTTCGCGGACGGCTCAGTGCACTTCATCAGCGAAAACATCGAACATACGAACACCAACTTCCTGGCCAATGGCGCCAACCTGAATGGCCCCTATGGACTTTATCAGCGACTCGGTGCCATCAACGACGGCCAAGTACTTTCTGGTCTCGAACTCTAGTTTTTACACAACTAGATGCCGAAATCGCCTGTCATCCGAAATTACCAAATAGTGAGTCTCAGTGAATGCTTAAATCAAACTTTGCACTAGCAATATGTCTAGCGTTGTGCGCCTTCGTAGGCTGTGGATCCGACGGTCCGGAGTTGGCGGAAGTGACTGGCACCGTGACAGTCGATGGCAAACCTGTCCCGAATGCAGTGTTGACCTTTATTCCATCGGCCGGCACAACGTCGTACGGTAAGACCGATGCGCAAGGCAAGTACAAGCTCATGTTCACCGACTCGAAGTCAGGTGCCATGCTGGGCACTCACAACGTGGAGATTGAGGTCAAACGCTACTCGAAGGACGAAGTGAACGAAATGAAAGCTGCGGGCATGGATGCAAGTTCCGAGTTTGTTCCGATACCAGGCGAGTATAAGAAACCCGGCGCTCTGACTGCAGAGATCAAGAGAGGCAGTAACACCGTGGACTTCACAATGACCTCGAAGTGACTCACTCTCTCAGGTTTCCTCTTCGACGAGGGTTCCTCTTCGACTAGGCTCCTCTGCGACGATACTGGATGCTAAACACTGGTGGCTCAAGCGACCAGAGCACCTAGAGCTTACGAGTCATTACAGGCGGCACCAAGAAGTAGGTGACGTCTGAGCTTGGTGAGTTGCTCAGCGCGGCTTCTCGTGCGAGTCCGGGCTGTATGTCATCAGGCCGCAGAACAGAATGAAGCGCTAACGGATGCGCAAGAGGCTCGACGCCATCGGTCGACACCTCTGCGAGTTGCTCTACAAACGTTACGATCTTGCCAAGCTGTTCGGTGAAGACAGCGATTTCGCTGTCCGAAAATTCTAGTCGCGCAAGCACGGCGACTTTCTTTACCTGTTCAGCGGTGAGCAACATGGCTGCAGTCCCAACCTAGCTCTTGCCAGCCGGAAGGGCAAAAGGCTTTTGCTTGACAATCTTGCGAATGTAACCGCTGCGAATGCATTGAACACAAACGCGAAGCGACTTATGTTCACCACTTGGAAGCTGGACCTTCACCGACTGCAGGTTCGGACGGAACTTGCGACGCGTGATACCAGTGACTTTGGTACCTACACCGCCCAAATACTTGGCCTTACCACGGATTTCGATGCTATTTCCAAACGATGCGGTCTTCGCGCATACATCACATTGACGGGCCATGGATCGGCTCCCCAAGCTTCTAAAAACGCTAAATACGACTCAAAAATGGGTGTTGGCTACGATCGCGTAACCTCTTCGGGCATCAAGACTTACCTCGTTGACGCAGGTTTTGGCTGGCCCGATCGAACTGAGGAGTATACACGGTTTACAATTTCTCACAACGCCAAACCGCCTGGCTGAGACAGATGCACTGAGACGGCCGCGAGCAATACCCCAGCGGCCTACGTCAAGCTGCCCGGTAAGCACTTGGCTGAATCCATAAATTTGGTTGGATATGTATCCGCTTGCAGCAGCCACTGCCAGAGATTGGCGCTGCCACACAATCCTGGATCACCCCAACCTGGATCACCCCAAACAATTGATTCAATCGGATGAGAAAGTCATGCGAATTGAAGGGCTTTTGCGAGCAAGTCTTCCGTATTGTGGGGAACGCATATATACTGCAAAACCTAAACACTTCCTGGTAAACAGCCAGGAACTTCGAACTGCATCAAACGCGCCGCATCGAAGAGGCGCTTCATCCCCCACATTTGAGAGGGTCAATTAGGTGGCTTCCGGTAAATATTTGTTCACTAGCGAATCAGTCAGTATGGGGCACCCAGACAAACTTGCTGACCAGATTTCCGATGGCGTTTTAGATGCACTGTTCGCACAAGATCCGATGAGCCGCGTGGCTTGCGAAACTTTGGTGACCACTGGCCTAGCCATGATCGCCGGCGAGATCACGACAAAAGCAAATGTAAACTTTGCAAAAGTGGTTCGCCAAGTCATCCGCGAAGTCGGCTACACCGACGACGAAATGGGTATCAGCGCTGACACTTGCAGTGTGATGGTCGCGCTCGGTGAGCAGAGCCCGGACATCGCCATGGGTGTGAACTCCGATGAAGCAGCTGGTAAGGACATCGGAGCGGGTGATCAAGGTTTGATGTTCGGTTTTGCCTGCAACGACACTCCAGAACTGATGCCACTGCCGATCGCGCTTTCGCACCGCATCACCAATCGCTTGACCGAAGCTCGCTTCAAAGGTGAAGTGAATTGGTTGCGACCTGACAGCAAGAGCCAAGTGACGGTTGAGTACGACGGTTACAAACCAGTTCGCGTTGACACCGTTGTCGTGTCAACTCAGCATGCCCCATCGGTTGATAACGCTACGATCAAAGATTTTGTAATTAACAAAGTCATCAAGAGTTGCCTCCCGGCCGAATTGGTTAAGGGCGACATCAAGTATCACATTAATCCGACTGGTAACTTCGTCGTTGGTGGTCCTCAGGGCGACTGTGGATTGACAGGTCGCAAGATCATCGTCGATACCTACGGCGGCTGGGGACGACACGGCGGTGGCGCGTTCAGCGGCAAGGATCCAACCAAAGTGGACCGCAGCGCAGCTTACATGGCGCGCCACGTTGCTAAGTGCATCGTTGCGGCTGGCTTGGCGGATCGTTGCGAAGTGCAACTTGCTTATGCGATCGGTGTGTCCGAACCCGTCAGCGTTCATGTGGACACGCAAGGTTCTGGTAAAGTTGCCGATTCGAAGATTCAAGATGCTGTTATCAAGACGTTCAGTCTGACACCGAGCGGCATTATCAAGTATCTCGACCTTCGCCGTCCGATCTACCGCAAGACAGCCGCTGGCGGTCACTTCGGTCGCAACGAACCTGAGTTCACTTGGGAAAAGACTGACAAGGCCGCTGAATTGGCAAAAGCCGCTGGACTGTAAACGCAGCCGCCGATGGGCTCGAACCTGTTCTGGCCGTAACAACTTTAAAAACCTGCGAGCTATTTCGGTTCGCAGGTTTTTTGCTTAGCCAAGTGCTTCGTCCAGTTTAAATTCTAGGGTGGCACGCTCTGAGGCACTGCGAAGGGCGTGGCTATTGTCGCACAGATCACGCCCTTCGCAGAGCCTCATGGTGTGCCAC
>JANPLP010000860.1:0-16243 GCA_031426595.1 Planctomycetia bacterium
CGGCAAAGACGATGACACTCCCTTTGATGGGTCGGGTTTGAAAATCAAGACCATCAAAACGCGTCGCCAACTCAATGAAGCTGAGTTCGACTCGATACTGCGAGTGACCGAGAAGTACTTGTTGAGCAAACCAAGCCACAAGCTCGCGCCATTTACCTTCGGTTGGCTTCTGGAGTTGCATCGGGAGATGTTGGGATCGATTTGGAGTTGGGCGGGAGAAATTAGAACCACTCAAAAGAACATCGGCGTGAGTCCGAACATTGTTACTGCTGAACTCGGCGTCATTGCCATCGAATCAGAGAAACGGCACCGCGAAACCGGCGAACTTGTGATTGCAACCGCTGCCGAGTTTCATCATCGCGCGGTTTGGGTACATCCATTTGAGGATGGCAACGGTCGGTGGGCAAGACTCCTCGCAAACATCTGGCTGATGCAACACGACCAACCGGTGACAATTTGGCCTGCCACCGACCTCCGTGATACGGAAAGTCCGATCCGAGGTGAGTACATTGCAGCCATGAAGCAAGCGGATCTCAGAAACTACGGACCACTCATAGACCTACATAAAAAATTTAGCGAGTAACACTATCGTCGTTGGCAAGGGACTCGAGTTGCTCGTCAATTCGATTGCGATACTTGCCAACCAGAGCCTTGATCGTTGGCGTTCGCAGTAATTCCTCCAGATCTTCCTTCCTCGCAGCTTTGAAGCGTGCCATGAGGCCGATGAACTCGACGGTATACTCGGGAATCATCTTGGTGAGCGAGTTCCGAGCGGACTTGATTTCGTCTGGATCTGGCCGCCACTTGCCACCAGCTTCAGCCAGAAGGTAAATCATCTTCATGAACTCACGACTGCGATTTGAATCCAGCTTTGACTTGTTCTTTGGTGCTAGTTGGTAATCAAAGCTGAACCGAGAAGTAGAGCCATATTGATGGAATCGTTCGAGGCATCGTTGGATCGCCGTACATCCTCCACGCGGATTGTTGTTGGGATCAAGCCCTCGCTTCAGAATCGAAGCGAGCACTGGTGTAGCATCGGAACCAAGTAGGTAATCGAGTATTTCTGCCGCTGCGGGATTGCTAAGGCATGCCTTGATACCTTTCAATTCGAACAGCCCATAGTGATTGTACAGCGCCGCAAATCCTAATGCTGAAAGCCCACCATCCTCAAGATCTGGTTCTCGATCTGGATCCTCTTCACCCCTGCAAAGTGGATCAGCGCCTGTCCAGAGCATCAATGAAACCCATTTGGCGTCCCCTTCCTTGCAATGATGCCGGAGAGCAATGTTCGCCTGCTCTCGAATCGACGGAAATCGATCCTGGTACTTCTTTACTAACGGAAGGGATGTACGAATGCGGTTACAAAGCGCCCACGCTAAGGGGTTTCCTCGTTCCAAATTGCATCCGGACTCAACGAAGTACTCCATGATTTCTGGGTCCCAAGTCCCTAACACGCTTCGAGCATCAACACCTGTCGGATCATATCCATGCTCGACCAACAATTTAACAATGTCCAATCGTCGCTTTTCTAAAGCCATGGTCATTGGGCAATAACGATCGATTGGTCCGACGTCCGCACTTGCATCTAGTAGGACCTTGACTAGACTATGGAATCCAGCGTCGATCGCGTATTCGATCGGCGTTTTCTTTCGACTGCCACGGTAGTGACCAGCTGGTGGATTGACAGGTTTTGACTCAGCAATCCAAGCTTGGACCTCAAACAGCTTTCCTGCCTTGCATAAATCAACCAACGGCACCAGTTCGTCAAAGTTATTGGCTTGGCTGCCCATGGTTACCAACGTCGATACGAAGAGAATGTGGATTCATCTGGGATCACCTCATCCAAAATCGTCTTCGGAGAGTTGATAGTAGGATCCAATCGATCGGCCTGCAATTCAGCCCATGCGAGGTACTTGCCTAATTCAGATTCGGCTTCGATTTTCGGACCTTTGCTTTCATGAACTTGCCGAACGTATGCGATAAACTCTCTGATTTCTCGGCTACGCTGTAAGTCACTCGCCTGTGCCAGTAAGCCATCTAGCTTACGCTGTTCTTGTTTTTGTTCCTCTCGCTTCTTCGCTCGCTCAGCTGCTTGTTGGCGTTGGCGTTTCTCTTCTTCGACCTTTCTAATCGCTTCTTGCTCTTGCTTGATTTCATGCTCCCGTTTCTTCTCCGCAATATCAAGTACTCCAGCAACTATCGAATTCAAGCAATTCTCGATTCGTTGTGTCTTGGCATCTTTCCACTGCTTCCTGCAGCCGCTCGCCCAGTAGCTGTCCGCCTCAGGAACCAGTACCGTCAGTAAGCCGCTCGGAACTTGCTTCTTTCGTTTCCGTTCGCTAAAGAAATCGTAGTGGCCCGTAATCGATTCTTTTGATGCTTCAAATTCCTCCTCAACAGTCTTGGTTGCTTCTCGAATCGTAAGTGTCACAGCTTGGCCGTTGACCTCGATCTTTGGTCCTGAACTGACTTTGTGACCGAGCGACTCAAATGCTTTAAGCAATGCGCTCATGACTAGGAGCGACCGACGAAGTTGATCACGGCTCACAAGTAAATCGAGTTGACAACCCTCATGCGTTTGGAGCAAACCGTCATCGCGTTTCTTCGCCCCTTCAAACGCGTCGTTTGCGGCGGAGACCAACCTATGGCAACCACGCAAACTCTCAGCAACTTCAATTTTGGGTAACAGGTTTTCGCGTTTCTCCGTTTCCACTCTTGCTTTCTCCTTCGCCTCTACCTCGCCAGGTTCTGGGACATGGACCTTAATCGCACCTTCCTCATCATGCTTTGGAAGTGGAGTGCGTTTTACCTTTTGTCCGGCTTCGAGCTTCGCCCAATAGCCTCGAGGTGGTCGCGGAATATCACATCGCTTGCAGAACTTGGCAAAACCAACATCGGAGAGGTTGTACTTGGGAGCCAATTTGGAAACGGGTGTGGACCAAACTTCATCGTACAGCTCTTTGCGAGTAATTGTTTTCCAAGGCATGATCAGCTTCGCGCGCATTGACCGATTGGTAGGAAACCGCCAAGTTTCCCGAATTTGGCGTTCCGAAAAAGTCTCTGTGACCGCCGGGTTATGAGCTGATTTTATCTCTAGAGATTTCAACTTTTCCAATGAATCGTTGGATTGATGAAGAGAATCACATAACCCGAGCTTTCGGAAAGTTTGATTTGGGGGTAAATCGTTCAAAGGTCAGACCGGTTTTGTGTGACCAATGTTATGAGGTAGAGACCTCAGAAAACCCTGCTTTTTCCAGGGAAAAACGCACTTGGCACGCATCTTGCTCACAGCGGTTTGCGCGCCCTGAAGAAAAATGTGAGCAAACCGAACTCTTTTCAAACCGCTCACGAGATCGCGACTGTTTTGAAACGTCCTTCGTAGGTTTTTGCTGGTAGACATGTTGCGACGAGGAGCCTGAATTCAGCTCCCGTCGAAATCACATAACCCGCAATTCGCTGCCCCAGTCTGGGGCGCTCGCTTCGATTTGCTTCTCGTTAAAGCATGACGAGGTACAATCTGAGGTAATACGAAACAAATTGCGAGTCGCGCTCAGGAAAGAAACTGAAACAGGGTGAAGGATGAACCAACCTAGCCGAACGGTCAGCGTTATCGCTGGTCCGAATGGTGCTGGCAAATCGACTTTCGTCGAAAATTACTTGAACCGCTATGTCGATTGCGACGAGTTTCTAAACGCCGACTTAATTGCCCGCGGTCTCTCCCCGTTCGCCCCGGAACGTCAAGAGCTGCGAGCATCCGAGATCTTTCTACAACGACTCGGTGAGCTTGAAATGGGAAAAACGAGTTTTGCCTTGGAAACTACGCTTGCCGGGCGTAGCTATCGCCGGCGCATTCCGCGCTGGAAAAAACTTGGGTTTCACGTTACCCTGTTCTTTATCTGGCTACCAAGTGACGAAATGGCCATACAGCGAGTTGCGTCGCGGGTGGCTCAAGGCGGACACGATATTGCTATTCCCGATATCCGGCGGCGATACACTCGAGGGCTGAGAAACCTGAACACAATCTATTTGCCGATCGTTGATGAGGCATGGGTTTTGAATGGTGCAGTTACGCCGCCTGAAGTTATTTGGCGAAGGTCAAACGGGGACGAATGGGTCGGGAACTTTGATGAATGGCAGGCAATCGAATCTTTCGAGGGAGATAACATATGATCCACTCCAATCAAGATCACCACTCGATGTCGATGGACGAAAAAGTAGCTGCTGCGTGTCGTGATGCAGGACAGCAGGTTATCGAAATAGCTGAACGAACCGGGACGGATATCGTGATTTGGCGAGACGGTAAGATTGTCCGTCTGACCGCCGCCGATGCGCGGGCTGAGTTCAACCAGAACCAAGAACGATCTTCAGACGCTGGCGGGTAGGCACTCCGCTCCGGGCTACAAGTCCGCATGGTAAACGTTTCAGTCGCATTGCTGAACTATGCAGGTTTGAGAAACTTACCGCAACAGACAGATTTACTCCGCAGTAAAGTCGCGCGATGCGGTAAATGAAGTGTATTCCACCGTTTCGCTGTGAAAACCGCGAGGGCAACGGCATGTGTCCCTCTCCTTTCAGTCTGACGCTGAATCGGTCTTTGGAAACGCCGCTTGAAGGGCTCTGGCCCAACTGCGGAACTCGCGCTTGATGGCGAGGGCGTAGTCTCGGCTCTCGAGGCAGACCTCGCTGAAGGTGATCGACTGACCAGCCTCTTTGCGATTGCGTATCCACAGCAACATGGCGTCGCGGTCAAGGTTCTTCGGCTTGTGTCGTGTTACGTTTGTCAGATTAATGCCGGCTTCGGTGAGTGCCTCACGCCAGCTACCGAAGTGGCGAATCGCGGCGTCGTACAGAGCGCGGTCGCGACTGCGGTTCACCTTGGCCCCTAAGTCGTATCCAGTCGCACAAAGTCGCCGGAGTCGGAATTTGATCCGCTCTGGTGTCAAGTCGCGACACCGCCCAACGTCGTGGGCACTGATGCCAGCGTATTCCAACGCTGTCTCCCAGGCTCCAAACTCGTTTACCGCAGCAGCGTGCAGTAGCTCGTCCGCTACGCGTACATTCTCCTCGAGCAAGCTGTGACCAGCCAGATCCAGCTCGACGATTTCGCGAATGATGGTCTTTCGAATCATCGGGCTTTCCTCGGCTTTCGCGGCTTGGACGGAACGCGAGCTGCCTTGAGCGCTACTGTCCACGATCCGAAGTGGCGGATTGCAGCAGCCACCAAATTGATGTTGGCGGGCTCGTGACTACTAAGCGATTCACCTGCACGGAGTCGCTGTCGGATTTCCTGGATGATTACTTTGCGTGACCACTGACGCCGCCTACATTGGAGACCAGCCGCTTCTACGGCCTTTCGCCATCCGCCAAAGTGACGTATCGCAGCCGTCATGAGAACGCGATTCTCTTTCTCAACTGCCTCCAGCGCCTTGCCGCTTGCATGCCACTCTTGGATTCCACACAAGACCTCCTCTTTGGTCCATCGATAAGAGGGCTTTTTCACAGGTATGCGATCGATTAAGCCCGCAGCATCGACCGCTTCCGCCCAACTACCAAACCGCTTTGCAGCCGCTTTGGCAAGCGCCTGATCTCCGAACCCTTCAACAGTGCACGTTCCTTGGGCAGAATACCGAGACTGTATGGATTCGATCACTCGCGCTTTGGTCCAGCAGATCCTAGGCGGCTTAATACCCGCCGCTTTCAATGCCTTTTCTATCGATCCGTAGCGGCGTTTGGCGGCAGCTGCCAGGTTGTTGTCTGCCTTGGCAAGGTTTCGGCATTGCGATGCGTTGATTTGTAGCAACCGCTCGATGATCCGCGCATCCGTCCATCGCTCACGCTTCTTTACATCGATCCCAGCCGCTTGCAAAGCGTTTGGCCAATTGCCGAAGTGACCTACCGCAGCGCAAAACAGTCCTTTGTCTTCGCTATGCGTGGTATAGAGCCTCAGTCCTGAAGCTCGCCTGTAGCGGATCGCATCGATGACTGCCTGCTTGGTCCATTTGCGGCGAATTTCGCTTCCGAGACCGAGCGACTCAATCGCATGCCTCCAACCACCAAAGTGCTTATTGGCGGAGCGCCTTAGCTTCTCATTCTTGTGTGACGAGTACGTTAGCGGATGTTCCTGCTCGTAAAGTTCGACGATCTGCAAGAGCGTTTCATCTTTCGTGTAAAACTCACGCGTTGGAACGGGGAATCCAGCAGCTTGACGAGCAGTTTTCCAGGTCCCGAACCATCGCCTGCCAGTTGCGTACAATGAGGCGTCCTCGCGGTGGGTTGCATCCAAATTCTTTCCTTCGCGATGTCGCTTAAGGATGGCTTTGACCACCGATTCTTTCGCCCAGGTTTCGTAATCGAGCCGTTCCGTGCGACATGGTAGGCCAGCCACTTTGAGTGCCTCCCGTAGGCTACCGAAATGTCGCCTGGCTGCTGCGTCTAGGTTTTGATTTCGCTTCGGTCCACCCTGCCTAGTTCGCCTTAGCTCTGCGATGATCTTTTCTTTGCTCCAAGTTGTCCTCGGCATTGCTAACCCTCCGTGCTGGTAAGGATCTCTTCAAAAATCCTTGTGAGATCAGCATGATGCTCCTGCAGGTACGCTTTCACCTCCGAATGATTCAACAGCGACCGGACATAAATCACCAGCTTCAGCAGGTTCGTCGTGTACTGTCGATACAAACCTGTGTAAAAATCCTGCTGCTGTTCCGCCTCTTGCAGCATTTTGAGTAAATTGCTTTTCTTCTCATCCGCTTGCGTCCAGGGAGACTTGGCATTGTTCGCTTTGGCACGCTTGGCCACGGATGTTTTCAGTACCAACCCCCGAGCGAACGTTGTGCTATGGTCATTGCACGATTCCATCAATTGCAGGATCTCGTGTTGCCGCTCGAGTTTAACGTTTACCAACTCACGAGACGTTTGAAGGTTGATCCTGTTGGTATTGAATGCCTTCACTACCTCGGGGTGTAATTTATCTAGCAAGCCTTTATTGAGCCGATGCGCAATGCCTTGCATACCCAACGCATTGGCGATCGTTTTTTCATCAAGCTCCTCTAGGGATTTTCGAAGCATCCGCATCTCTTGCGAAGCGCTCAGTTGGTTGACCATCCGGTTTCCCGTAAAACCATCGCGGGTTTTGTGAACCAGGCAGGGTACTGACTCGACACCGAGATCTAGCAAGATGCGATACCGAAGTGCTCCGTCCAGGATCTCGTAACCATCATTCACTGGAAAAACGATCAGGGGTTCAATTAGACCGACGGCACGTAAACTGGCTTCGATTCGCTCGCGATACTTTTTTGCGACCTTGCGTTCATGGCGTGGAACCAATTTGACAATCGAGATGTCGATGCCAAGCACGGAGTTAGAGTTGTGACCATTCGAAATCATGATTGCGCCTCCGTCTCGGCTGATTGCTCGAATCGAAAATTGCCGGCCAGTGTGGGGCGCTTGTCCAAACCCTGCTTTAGCAGCAGTTCCACCAGCGCTGAATCCTGGAACAGTGTGTTGATGCCAGTCAGCAACGTCATGAAGCGATTCTCTTTCGATTTGGCTTCGCGTACGAACGTTGATTTGACTCGCGTCGTTTCGGCAATGTCCTGTTGCAGTTGGTTGACCGTGTAATCACGACTGATCTGGGATTTCCTCGAGTTTTTCGCTCTTGCTGCGATGATGCGTCGCGCTTGCGCAAAGTTATTCGTCGTCACCAGTCCCTCTGCAAAAGCGTCCATAAGCAGGCCCTGGATCTGTGAATCCTCAGTCGAAGCCACTTGCATCGCAAAGTTGATGGGAAAAATTCCCGACTCGACGCCCTGGATTAAGCGATCTTCACCCTTTTCTACAAGCCGTATGTAGTTGCGGATGTATTCGTCCGACTTGCAAGCGATCTTTGCAATTTGCTTGTATTCCAAGCCTTCATCATGAAGTCGTTTCAACTCGCGAGCGAAATCCATACTGCCCGGTTTCGTACGAGCGATGTTTTCGATCAAGGACTGCAGCAGTGCCTCTTTTCGAGTGCAGGTGACAACCTCGGCCATCACATGCTTCTTGCCCAGTTGTTGGTGGGCCAGCAGCCGGCCTTCGCCACAGATCAGTTCGTAGAACCCGGTCGATTCGAGAAACTTGGCGTTAACTCGAATCGGCTTCATCAAGCCGACGCTTTCGATGCTTTCGACATTCATAGTGAACTGCTCTTTTTCGCGGTTCCGCGAGTTGATGACTTTCACCTGGTCGATCGGCACCTCCTCGTACCGTCGTTTGGCCATGGGGCAGATAGTGAGTGTTTCCATAATTGGGTTGCTCCGCTAAAGAAGTTGTTGAAGAAACGTGAGATCCGCTCGCCCAAAAAGTTCGGTGCGAGTCGAAGTACTAGTGAATCGGATTGGTCTTGAGTCCAAACCGAATCTTGGCAAGGCGATGAAGCCGAGAATATTGAAGTCGGCTGGTTCGGAGAGTAAAACGCCGAGCGTCATGTCGATTACTGGCCGCGTGTCACGCCGCAGCGGCCAATACGTTTCGTAACCATGTGGTACCGGCACCGCTGGCTGGATTGAGACAGTCAGCTTCTGGTCGAGCACCAGAAAATCCGAGTAGGCCAATGTTTCCGGCACGTGGCTGCGGATCTGCTCGTGGACCGCATCGCGCGCTTTGATTCGTTCGCCATCGAAAAGCTTTTGAAAAGCCGAGTCGAGCGATCCAAACTCTCGTGAATAACCGCCCGATGTCGGATATTCCTCGCTCAGTCGCAACAAGCCTGGCCGCATCATACCGTGCGATTGGTAGAGCATATCCAAGAGCGCCATGATTCTCTGGAATCCGTCGGTCTTCCCTTGGTGAGGTGTCGCGGATAGTAACAACAGATACGGTGCAGCCTCGGCCAGTGCTTTGCCCAAGCGATAACGAGCCACCTGCTCCGTACTGCCCCCAAGTCGGTGAGCTTCGTCACAGATAATCAGATCCCAAAGGCATCACGCACACTGCCGTCATCTCGTTTGGTTCGATCCATCAAACGGACGCGGGCTTTGCCCGTTGGAGCTAATAACAACAATGGCTGTTTGCCATGCAGTTGTTCCAGCCCCTTGAGAAATACCTTTAGAACGCTTGTCTTACCTGTGCCCGCGCGGCCAGTGAGGATGCTGAATCGTCGATCGTAGAGTGTCTTGAGTGCCAAGGCTTTTTCAGCCTGAGCACGTTTCTCGACTTCTTCGGGCAGGTCCGTGCCACCTTTGCCAAATTCGGACTTGAGTATCTCTTCCCAGTTCCAATCGTATGGCGCGGGATCGTTGGTTCGAGCGACCATCCGGTTCAACCTGCCACGAAGCTCGGACTCAAGATCTGATAGATAATCCAGTGCGACGGTGTTGGGTTTGTTATCTAATTGGAGATCTAGGCGCTCGCGATAGTAGGAGGCTTGTCCACGGATCAAGTCAGGATCAGGTTTGCATTCGCGGCGCTCTGGAAATAGAGTTTCGATCTTGGAAACGAACTGACCGAAGGTGATCAGCGTGTCGCCTGCATCGGCAGCGTCACGCATTACTTGAATCCCAGCCGCTCGAACGCGACGCGGATCTCCCAATCGCCCGAAACCAGATTCTCTTCATGTACGGCTTGGACCGATTGAAGTAATCGCTCGAGCACACCGACAGCTATGTCGTCGGTAACGTGATCGGACACAAACGAGAAGCTTGCCATGGCACCATCTGGCACTGGGCACTTGATGCGGTCTAGTGAATGTCCCTTTCGTAGGTATTCCTGGTAGGGAAGTCGAAAGCCCTGTTTTGGAAAGTCATGCGTTACGCAGCGAGTCCACACCGGTTGTTCTTCCGCGCGGATTCCTTCGACGTGTCGGAAGAAGACTTGGTCATGAATGTGCGCAATGCGACCAACGCCGACTAGGAGACGTGTTGCTTCCTGGTCGACAGGATTGCCATGGTTGACATAGAAGAAGACGAGCGATGATGTTGGCTGAAGTTTTCGCCAAAAGGCATCGAGCAATTTGATCTGTCGATTGGCTTCGTAGATCCAGCCAGTGGTTTTCTCAGGATCGGATGGCCCTGCAATTTCCAAATTCTCATCGTCGATGATTTGGCGAAAGTTCTCTTCGCGCATCCATCGGTATGGAGATGGGAAAAATGAATAAGGGTGTGCCTCTTCGGTGACGGGCGTAAGATTGCGTCCATCGATCGGATCGAAGTGCGTGATGGTGAACGGCTGGTCCGAGAAGACGTTAGGATCGCGAGCGCAGGGGGGAAGCCGACCTTCGAGCTTGCCCAGCCATTGGCCGGCGTTGGCCTCCTCGCTATCGTCGTCTCGCGGTGCTTCTCGAATATGGCGCAGCGCGATGCAGGAGCTATTGCCCCGAGGATTGTCGCAAATGCGCCCATCCCAGCCCCGGTCGTGCCAAACAAGTCGAGTGGATAGGTGCGTGGTCACACAACCTCCTTCGCAGCCTGACAGGGCCGAGGTTGGTCAGTGACCAAGTTCCTGAGATCACGGCGAGGTTGTTCAGTGACTAAGCTAATAGGTATCGGCGGGCTATCATTCATGACTGCCCCCCAGGAGCGTCGCCACGATCAATGACCAAGCGAATCTTTGACGATTCCTTGCCACTGGTGATCGATTGAATGAACGTCGCAAATCGAGCTTGGATCTGCTCGACAGTGCAAGGAGCGCCCCCGTCACTGAGCGTATTGATAAGCTCGGCTGGATTAATCGAAATCGCGATCAGACCCTTTAAAGCGGTTTGAATGCCTTGAACGAGTTCGTTAGAAATTTTTTCCGGTAACGACTTGGCCTTTACAAAACTGGTAACTGCTTCGCGCTGTTCGTCGGCAAGATACTCGATGCTCTTCTTTGCCGTCGGATCGTCTAAGTTCTCCAGCAATGTGCTTGTCCAGTTCTCAAGCAAACTGTCGAGCTGGGTATCAATTTGTTCAAGAATGGCGACGCCACTTGCGCCGAGATTTTCTTCCTGCGGACGGAAGTTGCAGTGCGGACAGATTGGTGAAGCGTCGAGATCGTCTTTCACTAGCGTAAAGCATGTTTGCACTTTCACCAGCTTGGACTGCAACTCCGTTAGGGCTGCATGCGGCAGCAGCGACACGCCAGTAAGCTTCTTGAGGCTCTCCAGTCTCGCGTCCTTGAGCAATTCCTTCTTCTTGCCATCTTCGTTTGCACCCAGGCGTGCTTTCTTGTGAAGATTGAAATACGCAGTCCGATAATCATCCTTCACCTTTTGCAGCGCTCGATTGATCTTCTGTCGGAAATCAGCCGCGTTACGTGCAGACGGGTCCATGAGCTTGGCTCGCCACTCGCTGCGAACCGTCTCCATTTGGACTCGCCACGGATCGGTCGGAGGTAACACAGCGGCGGCAGTGCTGAGGTAACCTGTAACGACAGTTAACTCTTGAACCAGATTGTTCAAGTCCTGAAGCTGCTTGATCAAATCCAGGGTCGACGTTTGGGCTTGGATTTCCAGGGTGCTCTTTGAGAAATTCTTGAGCTTTCCTGGAGTGTTGAATGCCTGCAGCCCCTCAAGGAAATTCTTCAAGTCATCCAGCTTCTGCCGCTGCGTTTCGCGATCCTCGGCTGGAATCAGCTCGCTGCCCCAGCAAGGAAGTCCCGTTTGGACGTACTGCGCAACGGTAACGACCTTTTCGGTTAGCTCATTTGATTTCAGCTTGAGTTGTTTGCAAGCATCCTCATGATTTCCCTCGTCCCGAATCAGGCCCTCGGCAAGCCCCAGGAAATCGAAGAGTGCAACCAACTCTGCAAGCGGTAGCCCCTTGGGCTTCTCCACATGTTTAAATGCAAGGAGTTGATCGAGTGGCGTTTTGGTAGCTTCAGGCAGGTTTGCTGCATCGAGCTTCTTACCTACCAAGCTAAGCGTGAGATTGCCATTTTGAACAAGTGAAGCAAGAACGATTAGTAATAGCTCTTCCTCGAGCTGATATGTGGATTCGCGCGGAACGTCATTCTTAACGGTGATCAGTTCTTTGCGGTTAACGACCTGTCCGGGCGGTTTGCCATCTAACTTCTCAAGCACAGCCTTTGCATATCTTGATTGAGTTGGCTTGAGCTTCTCGCCATCGAGGAGTTCAAGTCCATCAAGTACAGCCGTAGCCAACGTATTCTTCACACCACCAATGATCCAACGAATGGAATCTTCGGTAGGTTGCTTGAGGCTACTCGACCTTAATTTTGCGCTAAATATCGGGTAATTCGGATAACGATCACTGAACGATCGTGCTAAGCAAACCGATCCAGTTAGCTCTAGGAGTTCGCTAACGGTCGAATTGCCGGATTTGTGTCCTTTAAGCCATTCAACCATCTTTTTCGGGACGCCCTGATGCACGACTTCGTACGACATAAGCATGTTAATACGAAGCCACGAGACAAGCGTCTTAAGAGATCCGTCCGCCTTGTCTTCGTACACTTTCTTAGTTCCGCTGCTTGCAGAAGCAGCCATTTCTCGAGCGCCAGCATATAGCTTTAGAGAATTGAGAAATGCTTCGTCATGTTGGGTCAGTTTGAAGAAAACTTCGTCAGCAAGCTTTTCGTCTTTGTACGGTGGAGGTTCAAAGGGCTGGATAAAGTACATATAAAAGTCGCGCGGCGGTTGAGCTGTCGGACGTTCATTTGGCGCCCCAAAGAACAGGTAACCTCGCCGGGTGATTTTGTGCTCCCGCCACTCGATCTCGTGCTCCCAAATCCTAGATCCGGGTTTGTAGGGTGGGAGATCGGTCATTTCGAGGACTCGAACTAGCGCCTCAAAATAATATTGATCGAGTTGGGACTCTGAAAGGAAGTCTGCTTTATCTTGAATCTTGGCGTCGTAGTCGATCGTCTTCTGAAGATCGAGGTAGTACTGATCGTTATCCGAGTTGTGCGTGATGAACTGGCCGCTCATCGTACGCATGATCTCTTTGAGGCACGCTTCAACCGTCGTACGCAAGAAGTCGCTTGTCTTCTCGGGAATTGGCGCATACAAGCACAGGCCATTCTGTAATTCTTCTGCAGTTGGACCTATTTTTGCGCGAATGTCGTCCGTTGCTAACCTTTTTATGGATAGGCCGTGGACTATCCGCATGGCAAGGGACTTCAGATTTGGACGAGTGAACGCATTTTGTATTTGCGACTCAACGACCTTGCTGACGTCAATCACCTCTCGGATCTCAGGAACTGAACGTTGCACAGCGTTCGCCTGCAGAAAATCCCAATAGGAGTCGTAACTGATAAGTCCAGTTTCTTCCGTGGGAACTTCATTGTTGTAACAGCGTTTGATTTCGGCACTGAGCGTCTTCAGGATCTCGCGTTTCTCTGCGATCGAGATTGCTTCGAAGACTTCGAGGTAGGTCGGATGCACTGGGAAAAGTCTAACGTACTCTTCAAGTCGTTCCGCCATGCCTCCATAAAGGTGCGTGAACTTTTGCAGGTGCTCCCGTATCCTTCCTCGCTGTTCATCCGTCTTTGTCAACAACCGCTCAGAAACGACGTAAGCGACGTCTTGTCGAACAATACGCATTTGCTCGAAACGATCTTTTACGCGTCGGAGGCTGGCAGCCACGAATTGAAATGTAGAATTATCAAACAATGCCTCTTGAAGGCCAGCGACAAATCGGAATTTTAGTAACCTGCAAACTTCGCCTATCTCTCTGAGAAAACCCAAGTCAAGGATGATCTCCTGTTGGTTGCGGGATCGAAGATAGTCTAAGAGTTCGTCAACAACCAAAAGCAATCCATGCTCAGGATACTTTTCGTTGAACTCCCCCATGAGCCTCGACAAATCGTCTTTGTTGCTGTCGACCTGATCGTCTTCTGGGAATGCGAAGGTTAACCAATCGCACGATATGCGCTGGCGATTTCAATCTTCGGATGCCGGGTGGGCCACTGTCCCGAAAGTTGCACAGTGTACTGGAAGGGGCCGGACTACGGTTGGTGAGTGGCGGAGATCACGATGCACTGCGGGACGAACGAGGTTTGATTGATCACATTGCCGTATCGGCAACAATGCAGTCGGGCAAACTGCAAGTTTGGGCTCGGCGCCACGCATGGTATCGCAACGGAGAATCTGAGCTTAGTGATCATGCTGGTTGCTCAATTGATGTTTTCTAATCTGTTCGCTCAGATTAAGGGTGAGTGAGTCTCGAGCGATGGATAGCCATTGCACACATTATCAGTCGATGAATTCCAAGGCTGCTCCAAACCACAAGTTATCGCGTCGGCGTCAGCGCCGCCGTATACTCAATCAGGCGATTCTTGGCTGAAACTCTTCACCTACCCTGCCAGGCCCTAATATGAAAAAAAGAAGAAGAACATTGAGATTTCGACTGATCGAGATTGACTCCTTCGATGCACGAAGAGGCTACACGCGATGCACCGTTCCTGGGGTGGTTGTTAAGCAAAATAGTTGCCCACACGCTCCCCGGATTCAGCCAATCCAACTCGTCGCTGACCTTTGGAGAAACCGACAAGGTGGAATTGTAATTCGATTCCATAGCCACAACGGCTATACTTTCCATTTTTCTGCATCACTTGCTAACAGCAAGCCAATTCTCGAAGAGCACATTGATGCATTCTGCAATTATATCTCCGACGTATTAATCGACTGGCATGGTGCGGACGATGCTCCCGATCCAGATTCCAATTCAGCAATTACCTGAAAATTCAAGGCGTCGTAGCGACGATTGCCTGCCTCGGTGTCGCACGTCCCCCAGACTCACTTGCGTTTCTCAATTCGTGGGTACTGCTCCATAAGTTGCGCGAACTTTGTCCAGCCAATCTTATGTCCGTAAGCGCCAAATTATAGCCACTTTCACTTCTGAATCTGAAGCGAGAGAATGGTGGGAGTCGTTCAGGAAAGGTGCTCAGCCGAAGGTCGCGAAAACCGTGGCACGAAGTAAGAAGCGAAATGGAGTAAAGGGACAAATCAATTGGCGATCAAGTGCTAATTCACGACTTAGTTCTCCAACTTCTACGACTTATATAGACCCTATGATGCCTCAGTCGGACAAATACGACATGGCAGAATGGGACTACTCTTAAGCTGATCCCCAACCACGTTAGTATCCCCGGGACAGTGAGCATCATGCGTCCCAGGACTATGCGGGTTCGGCAACGCGAAGTGGACTCATGCTATGCCGAGCCTGCAAAGCTGTTGGCAAGACTTGGACGGGGTGGCGGCCAAACTCGCTGAAGTTGAGTGGCGCATTCTGGCTGATGCGAACATTATTTCATGGCTCTTTTCGCCCTTTCGGCAATGTTGTACCACCTTCGAATGAATGGATCGACGAGCGAACTCAAGTCGTCACATATACTAGCCACGAACGAGTTCATCAATCCGTCCCATTCGCCTAAATCGCCCGGCGGAAGAATTTCCCAGCCCAGTTCAGCGAGAGGCCAATTCGACTTGGCGCTGTTTCGGAGCATCGAAGTTGTCACCCAATTTGATTCGTCGTCCTTCCCACCCCTGGCCACTGGCACAACATGATCAATGGTTGGATACAATTCCCAGTACATCGTATGGCATTCGGACATCTTCCAGTTCGCATGGAATGGAAATTCGTTCGGAAGCAACCGGGAAAGTAACCGAAGCGCACCAGGATAAATGAGTCGAGTGCCTGAATATCGGTCAATAAAGCCGTCTCGAATGAAAACCGCCACCGCCTGATCATCGCTACATTTGCGTCCAGGGATCTGCTGCGATGAGAAAGGGTACTCGATGCTGGCGATGTCTCGAGCAAGTTCAGGTTCACCATCAGCAAACGCCACGAGAACACGCCGTAATATTTCGGCTTTGTCGTTCATTGCAGATATTTCAAGTAAAAGGTGGTTTGCTTATGTCCGATGGAAGTGTGATCGTTACCAATGCATGCCAAAGCCAACTTCACAGCAATTCGAGGTGCCCGGTCAATTCGTCGATTTTCGCTGCATCGTCTGGCCCAACGGCAAGACATGTGCGGGTGGGCTGGCCGTGAAATTCGTTTCGGCCGCTGTCGGTGATCAGATGAACCTCGAGTCCCATTTCGATAGCTTTGTCGCGAACGGCCATCAGCTCTTCTTCGCTGTTGCAGCGAACGTATACCTTTGCAAAGGATCCGATGATCCAAGCTTGAGCATTGGGCGAGAAGTCTGACAATCTGAGTGACATCGAATTCTGCAGCCGACGAGTCAGAAATGCCATCGAAGCATGTGCCCCCTGTGCGATCTGCTTTCCTCGTCGCATCTTCAGGTCGTGTCGCATGACGATGACCTG
>JANPLP010000861.1:0-12479 GCA_031426595.1 Planctomycetia bacterium
GCCTTGCCTGGATTGTCGGATAAGAAAGTAGAATTCAAGGCACAGTACGAGCTCGAAAACGGCTCGAAGAATGGACGCTTGACGGTGACGGCGGAAATTGCGGACGGCTGGCACGTGTTTTCAACGACCCAAGCTCCCGGCGGACCCAAACCTAGCAAGATCAATGTCAAGAGTGACTTTGTGAAGTTGACAGGGCCTTTTTCTGCGGACCATGTCCCCGAGATAGGCAGTGCCGACGATGTATGGCCTGGATTGCCCCTTGAAGAATTCCACGAGAAAGTTTCGTGGACAGCCCCTTTTGAGTTGGTGAGCGATATCGATCCGTCCAAGACCGAAATCGAAACGGAATTCGATGGTCAAGCTTGCGAACAGTCGTGCATCGAAGTCCGCGAAACGTTTTCCGCCAAGTTCGTGGGCAACTATGGTTCCGCTGAAAAAAATACTTCGATCAAGCCTAAGAATACGCACGCGACGTGGTCCGCAACACTGACCCCATCCAAGTTAAAGCCGGGCGAGAGCGGCAAGATCGTCATCAAAGCAGTTCCAGATCCAAAGTATCACGTTTACACCTTTATCAACGATACGAAGTCCACCGATTACCGCACACTGATTGTCCCAAGTATTAAGTCTGGTTTGGAAGTTGGCGTTCCTGAATCGTTCGCTGACAAAGAGAAGTCGGATGTCGGACTGGACGCACCTGTCGAGTACCATGTCGGCGAAGTCGAATGGACGCTGCCGATCAAGGTTCCGGTCAAAGCCGCTCCCGGCAAGTATCCCATCGAAATCATGGTAGGTTTTCTGACTTGCGACTGAGCCGATGACGATCGCAAAGCCAAATATTCCCAGTGTCACAGCTTTCTGTGCAACTGAGTTCAGCGACGTTTTTCGACTGCTTAACATTACGCATGCCCTTCGCGAGAACCGTTGAATTAAACTGACCGTTCAGATGTCCTGGTGCGTTGACTGGAGCCGAGTTTTCAGAGTCGGACTTTCTTATCCGACGAAAACCGGCGTGCTTAAAGTCCGCCCAGGCATTATATTTAGCCGCAACCTCTACCCTCGGTCAACGCAAGCTCGGCGATCCTCCATAAATCGCCTGGCTGCCAACGACACCCAAATGAACTGCTTTTGAAGTCTTCAAAGACTCAGAAAGCACCCAGGAGCCATGAAATGCCCACTTTCACAAGCTGTTTTTGCTTTTTTCTCGCCACTGTAGTCGCCACGTGCGGCTCTGCTCAAGAGACCAATCAAGAAAAGAAGAGTTCCGGAACTGCCAAAGAACAGTGGATTCAACTTTTTAACGGTCAGGACCTCGAAGGTTGGACACCGAAAATTCGCTACCACGACTTTGGCGACAACTTCGGCGAAACGTTTCGCGTCCAGGACGGCTTGCTCCAAGTGCGCTACGATAAAACTAAATACGAATCGTTCGGCGAAAAGTTTGGTCATCTATTCTACAAACAACCTTTTTCACATTACCGCTTGCGAGTCGAGTATCGCTTCGTGGGTGAGCAATGCAACGGTGGCCCGGGCTGGGCGACTCGCAATAGCGGCATGATGCTGCACTGCGAAGACCCCAAAACGATGACTAAAGATCAGGATTTTCCAGCCTCAATCGAAGTTCAAATTTTGGGTGGCAATGGCAAAGACGATCGCACGACGGTGAATCTATGTACTCCTGGAACGAACGTGGTCATGAACGGCAAGCTGTTCTTGCCGCACTGTACAAATTCTAAATCGAAAACTTACCACGGCGAGCAATGGGTGACAGTCGAAGTCGAGGTTCGTGGCCACGAGGTCATGAAGCACACGATCGATGGCCAAGTCGTACTTGAATACACCGAACCGCAACTTGACGAACGCGATCCGCACGCAAAAGAACTCACCGCAGCCAAAGGCACTGTGAAGCTCGACGGCGGCTTCATCTCACTCCAGTCTGAGAGCCACCCCGTCGATTTCCGCAAAGTCGAATTGTTGGTCTTGGACAAATAGTGATGAGCTCTGCTGGAGATTCTCTAATTTCAACCGATGTCTCGCCAACCGCTGATGATCACTATGTCTTGCTGTTTGACATTGATGGAACGCTGATCGATTCGAAAGGTGCCGGAGGGAGCGCGCTGCTCCAAGCTGCTCGCGAATTATTCGACTGCACCGACATCCAGCCAGTTCCATTGCATGGTCGGACCGATCGCGGCATCATGGCGGAACTGCTTGAATCTGTGGGCATTCCCTCCACCTCAGATAATATGAAGCAGCTTAGCGAGTGTTACTTCGAGCTTTTGCAGCACGAACTTAAGCAGCGCGGTGGACAAGTGCTTCCCGGCGTTTTTGATTTGCTCGATCAACTGGCCAGCAATCCTTGCTGCCATCTCGGTGTCGTCACCGGCAATATGCCTCGGTCGGCGCAGATAAAACTTGAGCATTTCCAGCTATTGGACTATTTCAAGTTCGGAGCGTACGGCCACGATGCGCCGCAGAGGCGCGATCTCTGCGAGCCAGCTTGGAACTCGATTCGGCAATATGCGGCGCAGATGTCGGCGGAGTTGCCGACCCAACGGGAGCTGCCAGCGCATAATGTCGTCGTCATCGGAGATACCGTTTTGGATGTCGACTTGGCCCTCACGATGAAAGTACGTTGCTTAGCCGTCTGTACGGGGGGCTGTGACAGGGAATCGCTCACCGCTGCAGGTGCACATCACGTAGCCCGCGACCTATCTGAAACGGACGAACTGCTGCGTTGGTTTTTCACCGCGCAGAACAACTGATACATCACTTAGAAATTTGATTCTCTCATGGCTCCTGAAGACAAAATGACTCCCGACGATCAACTCGACGATCAACCCAACGAATCCAATGCATCCGGTCATGTAGATAACCATTTGCGACCGATTGAACATCACGATTTCGGACCCGGCGAAGAGACCTGTGATCAGGCCGCTAGCCATGATGGAACGACCTCTGAAGCAAGCTCAGCAAATTCGGACGAAACGGCCCTTCCCACAGAGCCACCAAGTGAAAACCTGCACATTGCCGCAGCGAAATTGGGATTGGTAATCGACGCTGAAAAACTCGATCATCTCGAGCGTTACTGTCGGTTGCTGTGGGAATGGAATGAAAAGATCAACTTAACGCGGCATACCGATTTCGACCTGTTCGCTCGCCGCGATTTGCTGGATAGCTGGCATTTGGCTCAGCAGCTCGCGGAGGGAGAGGACGTGCTGGACGTGGGCACCGGTGGCGGAGTCCCTGGAATTCCACTGGCCATCCTGCGACCCGATCTCAATGTGAGCCTGTGTGATAGCGTGGCGAAGAAATCGAAGGTGGTTGACGACATGGTGATGCAGTTAAAATTGCCTGTCCCAGTCCACGCAATGCGAGTGCAGGACGTTTTAGAAGATTGGCGATATAGTAGCTTGGTCACCCGAGCCGTCGGATCATTGACACAGCTTGCCGGTTGGCTGAAAGATTACTGGCATTGCTTCGATCGAATGCTCGCGATAAAAGGCCCACGTTGGGTTGAAGAACGCGGCGAGGCTCGCCATCGCGGACTGCTGGGTGGCATCGAGCTGAGGAAGCTGGTTTCCTACAATATGCCCGGAACTTCCTCCGAATCGGTTGTTTTACAATTGAAACGGCCACGGCGTTAACTTTTCATCCGTTCGATAGCTAAACGCTCGAAAAACTCCAAACGAATTTATAGACATGTCAGCATACTCCCTAACTCACCTGAAGTTGTTGGAAGCCGAGAGCATCCATATCATTCGCGAAGTCGCGGCTGAATTCAAAAAGCCCGTCATGCTGTATTCGATTGGCAAAGACTCGTCGGTCATGACGCATCTGGCGCTCAAGGCCTTCTATCCTGACAAGCCGCCATTTCCGTTTATGCACATCGACACCACTTGGAAGTTCCGCGAAATGATCGCGTTCCGCGAAAACTATGCTCGCAAGGAACTCGGCCTCGATCTGATCGTGCATATCAACGAAGAGGGTAAAAAGCTCGGACTGCATCCAGCGGAGAACAGTGAAAAACACACCGAGGTAATGAAGACCGATTCCCTCAAGCAAGCGCTGAACAAGCATGGTTTCGACGCGGCTTTCGGCGGGGCAAGACGCGACGAAGAGAAATCGCGAGCCAAGGAGCGAGTCTTTTCGTTCCGCGACAAGTTCCATCGCTGGGATCCAAAAAACCAACGTCCTGAACTGTGGAGCCTCTATAACACCAAAGTGAATCCAGGCGAGAGCATCCGTGTGTTTCCGCTCAGCAACTGGACGGAACTTGACGTGTGGCAATACATCCACTTGGAAAAAATCCCCATCGTCCCGCTCTACTTCGCTCAGGACCGCCCTGTGGTCGAACGAGCTGGCACGTTGATCATGAAAGACGATGAGCGACTCACTTTAAATCCCGGCGAAAAATTGATTACAAAACGCGTGCGCTTCCGAACACTCGGTTGCTACCCGCTGACGGGTGCCGTCGAATCGGATGCAAACACTTTGCCACAAATCATTCAGGAAATGCTGCTGGCCACCACCAGCGAACGTCAAGGCCGCATGATCGACAAAGATGCTGGCGGTGCCGGTATGGAAGAAAAGAAGAAGCAGGGCTACTTCTAAATTCCGCTTACCAGCGTTCATTTCAAACCGTTGACACTCCCCAGTTCACAGTAAAAACATGAGTCATAAAAGCGATCTGATTGCGACCGATATCGAAGCCTACCTTGCCCTGCACGAGCGTAAGGAATTGCTCCGTTTCATCACCTGCGGCAGCGTGGATGACGGCAAGAGCACCCTGATCGGGCGTCTGCTCTACGATTCAAAAATGATCTACGAAGATCAGCTTGCGCAGCTCGAAAGCGAGTCCATCACTCACGGAACCACCGGCGGTAAGTTCGATCCGGCCTTGGTCACTGACGGGCTAAAAGCCGAGCGCGAGCAGGGCATCACGATCGATGTTGCCTACCGTTACTTCTCGACCGCCAAACGCAAATTCATCATCGCTGATACACCGGGCCACGAGCAATACACTCGCAACATGGCCACCGGAGCTTCCACCGCTGACCTGGCGGTGATTTTGATCGACGCTCGCTACGGTGTACTCACCCAAACCAAACGACACAGCTTTATCGTTTCGCTGCTGGGTATCCGTCACGTCGTGGTTACCGTCAACAAGATGGACTTGGTCGACTTCAGCCAAGACCGCTTCGACGAGATCTGCGGAGCGTACCGCGACTTCGCAGCTCGATTGGACCTCCCCGACTTGCACTTTATCCCGATCTCCGCACTCAACGGTGACAACGTCGTCGACCCCAGCCCCAGCATGCCATGGTATCGCGGCAGCACACTCATGAATTTCCTCGAGTCCGTGTATATCGGTTCGGACCGGAATCTCGAGGATTTCCGTTTCCCAGTTCAGTATGTCAATCGTCCCAACCTTGACTTCCGCGGTTTTTGCGGCACCCTGGCCTCGGGCATCATCCGCAAAGGTGACGAAATCATGGTGCTCCCTTCGCGGCGCACCACGAAGGTCAAGAGCATTGTGACTTACGATGGCGAAATCAATGAAGCCTTCACGCCGCAATCCGTTACTCTGACGCTCGAAGATGAAGTCGATTGCAGTCGCGGCGACATGATCGTCCGCCCTGGCAACGTGCCCAAAGCCACCAACGACTTTGACGCCATGATGGTCTGGATGAGCGCCGAAGCTATGGTGCCTGGCAAGTCATACCTGTTCAAGCACGCAAACCAAACCATTCCCGGCCAAATTGAGTCGTTGCGCTATCGCGTCGACGTCAATTCGCTGCACCGCTCGCCCGCTCCCGACTTGCAGCTGAACGAAATCGGTCGCTGCACCATCACGCTCAGCCAACCGATCTATTACGATCCCTATCGCCGTAATCGCACCACCGGCGCCTTCATTGTGATCGACCGCATGAGCAACATCACCGTCGCCGCGGGCATGATCACCAGCCGTGAACTGGACAAAAAAGCCAAGATCGCACAGTGGGAAGTAGAAGAGGTTCAGGCCTCTTCCACCAGCACAGGAATCAAGTCTGTAACACCGGAAGAACGCCAAGCCCGCTTAGGCCAGAAGCCGGCTACCATTCTACTCACCGGTATCAGCGGCAGCGGCAAATCCACGATCGCTCGCGGACTGGAACGTGTACTATTTGACCTCGGTCGCACCGCCATTGTGCTCGACGGTGAACAGTTGCGTCGCGGCCTGACGCACGATCTCGGATTCTCCGCGGAAGACCGCTCCGAAAATCTGCGCCGCGCGGCTCATATCGCCCGACTGCTCAATGACAACGGCTTGATCTGCTTAGCAGCCATGGTGGCACCTTCGCAAGCGATTCGTACCAAAGCTGCTGACCTAATCGGTACCGACATCTTCTTAACTGTTCATCTCAACGCACCCGAGGAAGTTTGCCGTCAACGCGACCCAAGCGGCGAATACGCAACTGCTGGAGCTGCCTCCAACTACGAAGTTCCAACCGCTGCTGATTTGGTACTCAACACCGCCGAATCGAAGGTCGACGAATGCGTCGAACAAGTCATCGCTCTCATGCGCGAGCGAAAAATCATTCGCTGATAGACGCTTTCCTAACGCAAGCGATTCATCAGTTAGAAAAACGAAATCCAGCGCCGCGCCGTTCAAACGTTTTCGTTCGGACCTACTGCCGCTAAGTTTCGCGCAATGTCCGAGCGCAGGTTGAACTTTTTGCAGGAAAAACCTTGCAAAACGGCGAGCCGGGCACGCACAAAAGCCAATAAAAAACAACCCGCTCAAGCCCTTTTTTCGGCAACAAAAAACCAGCTCTAGTCGGCCTGCCAACAGTCCATTAGTACTGTCTTTCTCGGCCAATCCTCGCTTTCCACCCCCCCTCTCGGCGAGGAGATGAATGTTAGCCGAAATCCGTTTGCACGAGCCGAGGAAAGCGTGCAGACTTGATTCGTAGGCAAGGACGGCCGCGGCTGTTCCGCCACAGTGGCAACCAGCCGATGCACACAGGTTTGCATCCAGTGGTTTTCAGTGGTGATACCATGACTGACGTCGATCGCGCCTATAACTTTGTACGAAAAGAGCTCGCGGATGTAGGTTTGCTGGCCGAAGGCAAATACTTAGATCAGATTGAGCTGTGGATATCCGACCGTCCGAGCGAAGGCGAATCGGCGTACATTTTCGAAGCGCCTGGTCCTTGGGTGAGCAAAGGGTATAAGCCTGGCGTGATCTATCTTCCCAGCGATACTCCGAATGTTCCAAACCTCCCCGGTCTAACGCTTATCGATGTGATTCGCCACGAGTTCGCTCACGCTTGGTATTACATCGACCCCAAGTTCTTCCGCGAAGACTGGTTCGTCCGCACGTTCGGTGCTCAATATAAAAATTGCAACCCGCGTGCTCTCGAAGCCTGGAAACGGCAACTTCAAAGCAACTTTGATTTCCAACTTCAATTGGCTCGCTGCCGTTCCGAAGAGACTCGCAAGAAGCTCTACCGCAAACTGCTCTACAAGAACTTCGTGTCCGGATATGCTTCAAACTGCGCCTGCGAGGACTTCGCGGAAACCTTCATGTTCTTTCTGAAGTACCGGAATTCACTCGACCGCTTCGCCGATAGTCGGCCGGTGGTTTACGAAAAGCTGAAGTCGGTCGAACGAGCCGTCAACAAAACCGCTCGTCGCCTTCGCTCAAATCGTGGCACAACGTGGCGGGTGCTCTCAGCCTAACTTGGCTAAACGTGCTGCACGCCAGCCGATCGAAAGTGGATTGCGCGGGGTTCTGGGAGGTCCAGACGCGCATTTCGGCTCTAGGGCCACAAGCTGCAAATGGGGAGCCCGATCGCGTTCAGCTTCGGTACCACCAAGCCATCGATATCATCGCGGTCCTGAGCGGACAGAACGCAATCCGTGCGGCTTGCCAAAATGAACAGCAGCCCGATGGCGATCGCAGCAGCTATCGGGCCGAGCAGCAAAACTGCTGGGAAAGCCGACAAGATGATCGTTCTCGAACCCAGCCAGCAACCCAGCCGAGCCATGCTGCAGAAGGCGAGGAGCATAACCAAAAGGTTAGCAACGAGAGTCGCCATCACCGCGCCCCATAGTCCAAACTGTTCAATCAGGACCCAGTTCAGTCCCACGTTGATCGCCAAACCGGCCGCTAAGATGACGCAAAACTGCTTTGCTCGCTCCGCGCAGACCAAGTAGGACGAACAGATCAGATACGTGCTCTGCCAAATACACTGGATAAATGACAAGCCCAGTACGGACTGCGCCACGCCGTAGCGACCAGCGAAGTAGTGGTCAAATAAGAGGGGTGAGACCAGCAGCGCCGCTACACCCAAGCCGGTGAAAACAACGCTCGTTACCGCGATCAATTGGCTCATCCTTCTGCGGATGCTCGCAAAATCCCCCGCTTCCCAATCCGCGCTGAGGTAGGGCAATACCAACCCGCTGAGCATCAGAGCCAAACTGCTGACGAGGTTCGGCATAATGCGTCCGCAGTAGTATTGGCCGACCAAAGCCTGCCCAACCTCAACTCCACCCTGTGCGAAGTGCAAAAGCATGTACCGATCGCACAGATCAAAAGTGTTGGTCAGCAGATTTGTGGTCCACAGCGCAACGGCAAAAGGGACGATTCTCGGCCACAGCTCACGATGCGTAATCGAACCACTTTGAACCAATTCGGCTCGGCAATTCGCCCACACACTCCGCACGCCAATCGCCATCCCCAACACGCAAGCGGCCGCGTACGATGACAACAGTACCGCCCAGTCCGCTCCCAAGCTTAACCAAAAAATGCTCAGCACCGCAAAGCTCACACCGTTCACGAACTGCATCCAAGAGATCGCGCGCACCTGCCGTAATGACAAGGTAATGTCATAAACGACGTTGTAACCAACTTGAGCCAGCAGCGCAATTACCGTCCAAGCCACCACCCGGGTTGTCGCCTCATCGCGGTAAACTAACCAGGATATCCATCCAGGAGACGCAACCATGGCCAGCGCTAGCACGGTGGAACTCAGGCCAATTACTGTTGCCGTTCGAATGAGATAAGTGCGTAAGCAGCCGCGTTGGCGATAGTATTCCACAAACTTGCCAAACGACCCTGGCAATCCAAGCACCACGAACGGTGCCGCAAACATAAAGAAGCTGTTCGCCAGTGCCCAGTGTCCCAGCTCGCTGTCAGTCAGAAACTGACAAAAGCCAAAATTTCTCAGCAACCCCACCACCCGTTGCCCCATGTTGATGACCAGCATCACCATCACACCGCGCGCAAACGAATCGCCAATGATGGCTACGTTTTTTTCAGCACAGACGATAGCAGAGGACATTTACAAGCGGCTCGCGGGAGAATTCATTCCAATACGAATTGATAAAACCTACTTCGCTCCCGCCACGCGTCCAATAAAAGCCTGCACCTCCCGTAAACTTTGCGGAGAACACAGCTATAAACCTACCCAGACCTCCCCGCAAAACCGGCAGGATCGCTACCGACGTATCCCAACAAATGACCACCACGGAACTTTGCGATGTAGACTTGGTTTAATAAATCGTTGCGCGAGCACGACCTAGGAGCTCTTTTGTCCTCGATAGATGGAACGCCGACAATATTCACATGCTTTGCAACGAGTCAAAGTAACCGTTAAAAAAGATTGCTGGAGCCTCGTCATGCATGGGCACTTTGGATGGACCAATGGATTGCTAATTGTCAGCTTTTTAACACTTCCAGGGTTAGCTCAAGACCGTCTGAATCGCGAGCAGCAGCGTTTCTTCGAATCCAAAATTCGCCCAGTTCTCGTTGAGCATTGTTACGAATGCCACTCCTCCAAAGCGGATGAGGTCGGCGGTAAATTGCTGCTTGACACCCGCGTCGGGATTCGCGCCGGCGGAGAGTCGGGGCCAGCCGTCGTACCAAATAAACCAGCCAGCAGTCTCTTGCTGCTCGCCATGAAACATTCCGACTCGAATCTGATCATGCCACCGAAAGACTACGGGGCTAAGCTACCCGATTCGGTGATCGCGGACTTCGAAACCTGGATCAAGGCGGGCGCGCTCGATCCCCGAGCTGGTGGGCCAAAGAACAAAACCCAAGTTGGATCTGAGGAAGCTCGCAATTGGTGGGCTTGGCAACCTCTCAAACCTACTCCACCTCCGCAAACCACCGAAGGTCAACAGTGGCCCAGAAATGATATCGACCGCTACATTTTCGCCGGGCTCCAAGAAGCGAAATTAGCTCCTTCTCCCGATGCCGATCGTGTAACACTTGTGCGCAGACTGGCCTTCGATCTAACCGGCTTGCCACCCACCAGTGCCGACCTTGAGAAGTACGCGCTCGCTCATAACCCAGCTCCCATCGAACAGCTTGTCGACCAATATCTTGAAAGCGAACAGTATGGAGAGCGTCTGGCGCGCCGCTGGCTCGATGTCGCCCGCTTCGCCGAATCGTCTGGAAAAGATGTCAACGTTTCCTATCCCCATGCTTGGAGATACCGCGATTATGTCATCGATGCTTTCAACCAAGACATCCCTTTCGATCGCTTTGCAAAAGAGCAGATCGCTGGCGACTTGATCAAGAACGGTAACAAAGAAGCCGCCGCTCGACAGATGGTTGCTACCGGCTTCCTAGCCATCGGCGCCAAAAGTCTTAGCGAACAGAACCCTCGTCAGTTCGCCGTCGACGTGGCCGATGAGCAAATCGACACGGTCTCGCAAGCCTTCCTCGGCGTCACAATCGCCTGCGCGAGGTGCCACGATCATAAGTTTGATCCAGTGTCCCAGCGCGATTACACCGCGATGGCAGGGATCTTTCTATCCACCAAGACCCACTATGGAACCGTGGGCGCTGTCGGCGGTCGCAATCGTTCCACCACCATAGAACTCCCCAAGGAATTCCGCGATCCGCAAGCCGCGCGTGAGCCCACCTCGGAACAATTCGCACAATTGAAGGCCCGCGCGGCAAGTCTCGAGACGCAACGGCGCGAATTGCTAAACGAGCGCATGGCCGAACGTCGCTCAGGCAAAGAAGGGACACCGCCGCCAAACTTTGTCGCTATCCAAACTCAGCTTGCCCAACTTGAAACCATGCTCGCCTCGCTAAACGAAGACGGCTCAGCCAAAGCGCTAGCCGTAGGTGTAGCTGACAAACCACCAGCCGCAATCACAGGCGGCCGTTTCCAGCAACGCATGGTCCGTGCCATGCAACCCGGCCGCAGTATTCCACCCGAGATGATGGGAATCGTCGATAGTCCTCAGTTGATTCGCGGCGAAATTGACAAGCCCGGCGACGTTGTCCCACGCGGTCTGCCAGAGTTCCTCACCAGCGGCAAACAAGCCAAAATTGACACCAACGAAAGCGGTCGATTGCAACTAGCCAACTGGATCGCTGACGAACGCAATCCGCTCACCGCTCGTGTGATGGTCAACCGAGTGTGGTCCTGGTTGATCGGCCAGGGCCTCGTGAAGTCGGTGGACAATTTCGGCACCACCGGCGACTTGCCTAGCAACCAACCACTACTGGACCACTTGGCCAAAAAGTTCATGGATCAAGGCTGGTCAGTTAAAAAGCTCGTCCGTGAAATCGTTCTGTCACATACCTACTCTCAATCCAGCGAACATAACGAAGCCGCGTTTTTAACGGACCCCGAAAATGAATTGGTGTGGAGAGCCAACCGTCGAACGCTCGAAGCAGAATGCCTTCGCGACGGGTTGCTAGCCGCCAGCGGTTCACTCCGCACCGACCGTCCGCATGGCTCCATGATCTCGCGCAGCGGCGACGGAGCGATTGGTGGCCGCCGCGGCCTAGGCATCACCGAAGAAGAAATCACTAACGCCAACGATCCGCATCGTGCGCTGTACCTTCCAATTACACGCAACGTTTTGCCCGACTCGCTCGAACTTTTCGACTTCGCGGATAATGCCATGGTCAGTGGAACGCGCGCTACCACCATCGTCCCCTCGCAATCGCTCTACTGGATGAATAACCCAGCCGTCGAAACAGAATGCCGTATCCTTGCTGATGAACTGCTCGGCCAACTCCAATCGCGATCCGATAACGCAAGTCTTACCAAGGGCCGCTTAGCCAAATCGCCTCCACTGTCCGATGATCGAATCGAACAGCTCTTTCAAACCCTTTCGCTCAAAGTGCTCTCACGCCCGCCACTCCCGACTGAACTGCAAGCCGCCGTCAGCTACGTTAAGCAAAAGCAAAGCGAGAATACGGCTCATCAAACCATCTGGGCAAGTATCGCACGCTCCCTTTTCGCCAGCGCCGATTACCGCTTTCTCAAGTAACCCGACCTCACATCGCGATTCACCCTACGCCACCTTGCTTAAGAACAACCAGTTACACCAGAGGCGATCATGCTGAACTCGAAACTCTGCAACCGGGTTACCCCACTCTGCACCCGTCGCGCCATGCTGCAATCGCTCAGTTGCGGTTTCGGTTGGCTCGCCTTCAGCGACCTAGCCCGCCGTTCTATGGC
>JANPLP010000862.1:0-3599 GCA_031426595.1 Planctomycetia bacterium
AACTTCGGCGGTGGCCAACTGATTCGCAGCCCAGCTAATTCCGGTGGTGCTCAAATTCGAATCTAACGCGGCGAGCCGCTGTCCATTTACCAAACCAGCTCCTGCTAAAGCCGCCGCCGGTGCTTCCCCTTGCTCCAGCCTCACCGCAGCCAATCGAAATTGCTGCGCGATATGCCCCGCTGGCACCAGCGCTGCCGTCTCACGACAAGCATCAATCAAATTCGGCACACGCTCCGCGACTTTTGCAAACGCAACAAACCCTAAGCAACGGTAAAAAGACCCCGCCAACCATCGCAATGGCCAGATGCGCGTAAGTTGCGGGAATACCCAAACCGTCAATGCGACTGCAAAAAGCAGCATCGCCAAGCCAGCCACACCCGTCGCGATCAAACTGATTGTCGCGCCGCCACGCAACAGTTGAAGCGACGGTGGAACAGGCACGTCGAACTCAGCCAACATTTTCAACAGGGTTGGGAGCACAATTAATCGATAGAAAAAGAAAATTGGGCCGAAAGTGGCGACCCAAGTCAACAGCGACAACCGTGACAGCAATCGCTCCAACTCAATTTCAATTCGCAGCGGCTCGCTGAACACACTACTGGCATTTGCTGCCTTACCAAATCGTCCCGCCAAACGCGCCGATAAGCGTTCGTAGCTTCCTCTGCAAAAACCTGCCGCCTCCAACGCGCTTGGCCAAGGCATGTTGTTCGCCAGCAACCGCCCCAAACTCCGCAATCGCATCCCCAGCCTTCCGCGATGCTCTTCGGCAAAATAAGCGACCGCGCGCTGAATCTGCAATGCGTCGTGGCACCCCAATAGGGTCATTGTGACCGCGGAACGATTCAGTCGCGATTGCCTTATCAGCAAAATGACCCCCATCACTGAAAACAAAAACAACCAGATGATACTGAGTACACTAGCGCGACATCCAATCGCAATCACCGAGAACGCAAACAAAACAAACACCGTCGATCGCACAATCTGCACGCCCACGGTCAGCTTGTGGCCGTCCGTGGTCGCCTCAGCCAACCGCAGCGCCACAAAGAGGCTGAACGCGATCGGGTAGAGCAATAATAAATTGGATAAAAAAGCGATCATCAACTCATGCCAACGATGTGATCAAGCTAACCAACGGCAAAAGCGCCTGCACATAACAACTGAGAATCGACCACACGACACTCCCCACGATTAACAGCACCAACATCGGTATAACACTCGCTAACGATCGACAGCGTTGCTCGACCAACATCTGCAACAATTCAGTCGTCTCCGACAAAGATGTCACCACACTCGCGTCCCGATGATCCAGCATCCGGAGCGCCGGGCGACTCAACGCATCGCTCAGCGAAGTGGCTGCAAAGGCATTTCCAAGTGAGGCTCCCTGCGCGATACGAGTCTCGATTCCCTCCGCCGCATAACGCTGGGAGCTCGCTGAAAAACTGCGACTCACAGCGGCTGAAGCATCCGCTGAAGACAACCCCTGACCGATAAATAAATAGTAGCGATACAAAAGCTCACTTAAGTGGATCCATCGCAGCGGGCGTCCAAAAATCCGCACCCCGCCCATCACAGCAGTCAGCGCCCAAGCGGGCCCGATGATCGCAATCGTGCCAAACACCAACACCGTCCATCCAACCACAAACGCCAATCCGTAAATCGCTTGCTGCTGATCTTTAACTGTCGCCAATACCGCGGCCGCACCACTAAGCCCGAATTCTTCCAAAAACTGAAAGTCCATTACGCTGCTGAAAAACACCCCGATCGTCACCGCGAATACTAAAGCCACCGTGGGATACAGCATCAACATCCATAACTCGCGCCAACTGCGCCGCAGCTCAATGCGCTTCCGCACCGCATCCAAGATCAACTGCGCTGGATCACCCACCAGTAACGAACTTGATGCAATCGCCGCTGCTTCTCTGGGTGCTACAGACTCATGCTTCCCCAACGCCGCTTCCAACGGCACTCCCTGCTCAACCGCCTCTGCCACCTTGTCGATCCAGCTCTGCCAACTGCGCGGCGCGTACTGCTGAGCCAACCGCAACTTCACGCTATTGAGCATCTCAAGGGCGGTCACCTCCGCCGTGAGTATTTCACTGCTGTCTGCTGACTGAGCTGATGGATCCAATACAATCACCTTGTTTGAAACAACACGACCCACCCACCTAATCACCTCGGCGCGGAACGCGTTAGCGTTTTGCCCCACTCCCATAAGCCGCTGATTACCGATAAGTTTTCATCGCATAGCTATAGGCCCAAGAGGTGGCCCGACCAGTATATGGGTCGCCACCTCCACTGTAAACTTTAGCGGGTTATAACTTACCGATGCGTCCCACGTTCAATTTTGTTTGACCAAGCGATCAATTATGGATTTTTTGCAGCTTTCCGGAAAACGTGTCCTTGTTTTTGGAGTCGCGAATAAAAAAAGTGTCGCCTTCAAAATCGGCCAACAACTTTGCGAAGTCGGCGCTGAACCGGTCTTTATCGTTCGCTCCGAAACTCGACGCGACCAAGTTGCTAAACTCTTCCCCCAGCGGCCCATCTATATCTGTGACGTTGAACAACAATCGCACATCGACGCACTTGCCGCTCAACTGAAACAAGACTTCGATGGCTTCTTCGGTCTCGTTCACTCGATCGCGTTCGCCGATTACAGCGAGGGTATCCATCCATTCCACGAAACGACTCGCAAACAATTCCTCCAAGCCATCGATATCAGTTGCTTCTCGTTCGTCGCGCTCGCCGGCGCTCTCAAAGAGCAAATCGACAAGCAAGGCTCCGTGGTCACGATCAGCATTTCGACCACGCGCATGGCCAGTGAAAGTTACGGATTCATGGCGCCGGTAAAAGCCGCTCTCGACGCCTCGCTCGCTTTTCTTACCAAATCGTTTAGCCGCTTTAGCGAAGTTCGCTTCAACGCCGTCGCCGCCGGTCTGCTCAAGACCAGCGCCTCAGCCGGTATTCCGGGCTACGTCGATGCCTACCTGTTTGCCGAACGAGTCATCCCGCGCAAGCGGGCTCTCGCCACCGACGAAGTGGCCTCTACCGCCCTGTTCCTGCTCAGCCCTCGATCTTCCGGCATCACGGCGCAGTCGGTGGTGGTCGACGCCGGAATGAGCATCAATTACTTCGATCGCGATCTCATCGCCGACGCCATGCGCTCCCCGTAGGCCCGAACAAGCAAAGCGCCGTTCCGGCGTGAACCACAAGAACACTCAGCACACCCACAAAACTGATCGCCACACCCAACCCCACTGGCCAACGCTCACGTTCGATCAACAACTTGCTTTTCTGGGACGCGATCGGAACTTCAATAAACAAACCCGACACATCGCGCTTCACTTCAATATCCGCCACCGTACCTCGCACCACCCAACCCCCATCGTTGAACTGACGCACCAGCAACTTGCCGGACACTGGGCTATCAACGACAACCTCCAGCCGCCCGGATCGCAACCACTGCCAACTAACCGTCCCCATCTCTGGCTCACTCAGATCTGCAGTGGTGAATTCGCATAGCGGTTTCACTCCAGCCACCCGTTGCCAACGGAAACTCGCCGCGCCAGTTTCACTCCGCTCGCGCACCAACCGCTGCTCCA
>JANPLP010000863.1:0-3942 GCA_031426595.1 Planctomycetia bacterium
TTTTCGATCAGGTGCTCCCGTATAATCGATACCTTCTGTTCTGGCGTTAAAAATTTACGTGCTGACATCTGGCGATACCCTTTGTGGAACCGCTAAACTCTAGCACACGTTTTGTGTCACAGCTTCAGTTTTGGCAATACAGAACCTGCTTGGTGCAACCGGCGACAATCATCGAAATTAGGATCAACAAAAACGCTGGCGTACGAAGAAGAAAACAACTATTGCCCGCCGCTGCGCAGCTCCAGGTTCGAATTGCTTGCTGGAAAACGCAGGGGCAAATGGCTTCGATGTCCACTTCGTTCCGAGTAAATAAGCGAATTGAAGCATGGATGCTAAACACTGGCCTGCGCCTCCGATTCGAGAATTCGCTTTGCGGTATGTTCGTTAGAGAATAACCATTGGAGCACCGCGCCACCGGCGATCGCAAGATAGGGAAGTATTAGCCCCGCGATCACCGACAGTGCACCCGCCACAGTTGCCACCAAGAGCTGGAGTCGCAGCAGTTCATAATTCCCAGCTATCGCTCCCACGATGGGCTTGCCAGCAATATCAGCCCCAGCTATGTCGGGGCTTGCAAAAACTCCCGTAAGCGCCATGCCAAAGACACCGCTGACGCCAAAAACTGCAAACAGCAACCAGTAAACACTCACGCTCGAACTCTTCGATCGCTTCCCAGCAAGAATACATATCCCGCAGGCTAGCGTGCTAAGCGCGCTTACAACGATGGTACTCGTCGGCGTTACACTCGCACACCCGGAAGTCGCTGATACTATCCCAGCCATCATTCCAAACGGCCATCCCATGGTCGCCACAACGCGACTGCGCTGCGTCAACAGGGACCACATCAGCAGACCAGTTACACCTCCTATAAACACGTTTAAGAAGTCTAGCGTCGGCCAAGAAGCATTTGAAACAGATCGACAACCCGCCACCATCAGGCAACCGCCGAGATACATTACAGCTCCCATAGGTAGCACCCACTGATTCGTTAGCACAATCGACGACTGATCGCGATTGCGCGCAAATCTACTCATCCCCAGCGCTGTGAACCCAACAGCGATATGCATTGGAACGGTCCCTCCTGCATCCACGCAATCGGCCAGCCAGCCGCCCCCCCGTGTCCAATAGCAAAGGGGCGCATAGACCACGATGCTCCACATGAGCCATAGGATGAAGGTACTCCAACCATTCAGTCTCCCTAGTCCACCCGACTTCGTCTGGTTCGAGAACCGACCGCCGGATTCTTGGCGAAAAAGTTTTTTTGGGATGCAATCGGTCGCCAGTCGCTTCGCAAAAAGTACATTCGCAAAAAGCGGCTTCTGCCCCCGACCGCTACTCGCAGCCTTGCTTAGTGGATATCTCAGAGTCCTCAGGGATCATGTTTCGCCACGAGGTGGGCGCGCTCGATGGTTATTCAATGCCGCAGATTATGGGGTCAGGTGGCGCTCTGCTCGATATCGATAACGATAGCGAACTTGATGTGTTGCTAATTCAAGGGGCAACTAACGACTCGGTAAATTCGCTCCCCGGACTGAAGCTGTTCCGGCAGGAAGCCCCCAACCAGTTCAATGACATCACGACTAATTCTGGCATCAGTGCCCCAGGTTTTGGAATGGGATGCGCCGTAGGCGATGTCGATAACGATGGTGACGTCGATGTGTATATCACTCGCTACGGCGAAGATAGTTTGCATTTAAACCAAGGTGACGGTCGTTTTACGGATACAACTGTAGCCTCTGGAATTTCAAATCCGCAATGGGGCACTGCGGCCAGTTTCTTCGACTACGACCGCGACGGCTGGTTGGATCTGTTCGTGGTGAACTACGTTGATTTTTTTCCGGGTAGCATTTGTGAAGATGGAGCGGGCCGACGTGATTTCTGCGGCCCTGAATCGCTGGCCGGGACCACTTGCAAGCTGTACCACAACATCACAGCTAAAACGACAGCAGACGGCAGGGCAGGGGAGGGGCCTCAGTTTGAGGATGTGACGGTGAGTAGTGGGATCGCTCGACGAGTCGGCAAAGGGTTGGGCGTGATCTGCCGCGACTTTGATATGGATGGTCGCCAAGATATTTTTGTCGCCAATGATGGTCTCGAAAACTTCCTATGGATTCAGCACGACAATTTCGTATTCAGCAACGAAGCGTTGTTGCGTGGTGTAGCCCTGAATCGGGTCGGCGAAGCAGAAGCCAACATGGGAGTAGTCACCGATGACTTCGATCGCGATGGTTTCAGCGATTTGTTGATTACTCACTTGCGCGAAGAATCAGACACGCTCTATCGAGGAACTCAGATGGGGCAATTCACCGATCAAACCGTCGCTTCTGGATTGGCTGTCACAAGTTTGCCGTTCACTAGTTTCGGAATTACCGCTGTTGATTTTGATCATGATGCAGACCTTGATGTCGCCATTTGCAATGGCGGTGTAAAGAGGGGCGCAAGCACCGTTGCAAGCGACGCTGATCCTTTCTGGCGAGACTATGCTCAGCGGAATGAAGTTTATCTCAACAATGGCCGCGGCAACTTTGTCTCAGAGGAAGGGCTCGGCGGGAGCAGTTTCACTCGCGACGTGGAAGTTTCGAGAGCCTTGCTGAGTGGCGATATGGATAATGATGGCGATATCGATCTGTTGGTTACCAACTGTGCGGGCCCAGCTCGCTTATTCCGTAACGATTTCCCTAAACAAGGAAACTGGTTAAGCATCACTGCTTATGATCCAGCCTTAAATCGAGTCGCGATCGGCGCGCAGATACAATTAGTGGCAGGCAAACTCGTCATGAACCGAGAAGTAAACCCGTCCACCGGATACCTAGGCTCAAATGACCCGCGTGTTCACTTTGGACTTGGTAACGCTCCTCGGTACGACGCCATTCGAGTTTACTGGCCGAGCGGAAGCGGTGAGCTCGAAGAGTTCCCCGGTGGTCAGCTCAACCAGCAAATCACTCTGACGCGAGGCGCGGGCCGAATTCTGGCTGGAGGTTCACAATGAGCCTTACAACTGAGATCAGTAAGAGGGTTGCTCGCCCATTGTATTTGAGTTCCGGGTTCTTAATCTGCGCGCTTTTGGTTGGTGGGCTGGCGGTTTGGTTCTATGTCTACGGAAGCGACACTCCGCGCTTTCGAGTGCCACTTCCTGACATCACGACTGCCAACGTTAATGTGGCGTCGCTGACCAATGAGCGTTTCGAACAAGTGCAGCTCAACCCGCGTTCGGCAGAAGCCTGGGGAGAGTACGGCGAAGTGCTGATGGCACATGAATGGAACACCGAAGCGATCGAGTGCTTTGAAGTCGCATCTAAGCTCGAACCGACAGAAATGCGATGGCTCTATCTTGCCGGCGTGATGCTTGACCGACGCGATCCCGCCGAAGCGGTTGTAAAGTATGAAGCGGCAAAACGGTTAGATGCATCTTACGCGCCGCTCCATATGCGTTTAGGTGCCGACTTGCAGCGGCTTAATCGACTGGAGGAAGCCGAGGTGGCTTACCAGCAAGCGGCCCGCTTGAGCCCACAACATCCGCAGCCATTGATCGCACTCGCTAGGGTCCGAGCGAATCGTAATCAGTGGCAGAGCGCCGTCGAGCTACTCGAGGAGGCGACAAAGATTGCGCCGACGAATCGCGAAGCGCTCGTTGAGCTTACTCGGGCGAAACTGGTTCTCGGAACGCTCCAGTCGCTCGGCCCAGAAGCTCAGGGAGCTCTTATGTCCGATGATAAATTTCAAGCGATGCCAGACTCGAATGGCACGGGTTTAAGGGAAAAAGCACCATGGGTTGTGCAAGCAAAGCAATACAGTTCTATCAAAGGTATAAGCATAGTAAGGATGCACTTTGAATGCCAAGCGATGGGCTGAATCGATTTGATAAATGGCGAAACCTCCGTGAAACTGAAGGTTATCAAATCATTCAATCCAGGAGGCTCGCCATGTCTGTTCAGTCTAACC
>JANPLP010000864.1:0-2375 GCA_031426595.1 Planctomycetia bacterium
GAGAAAAAGAACAATTGCCAGCGAATAGAGATCGGAACGGCTGTCGAGATCTTCGGCGCGAAAGTCGGCGCGCGGGTCGGCAACCTTGAGCTGTTCCGGCGACATGTAAGCCAAAGAGCCACCGAAGTGAACCGCTGCTCCAGCCCCGCAAGCATCGCCTCCGTAACTTACGTTAAAGTCCGCCAGCTTTGGCACTCCTTCAGCCGTCAGCAATATGTTGGCGGGTTTCACGTCTCGATGCATGATCCCACGCTCGTGCGCCGCAGCCAATCCTTCGGCGAGCTGGACACCGAGCCAAGCGACGACTTGCGGCCAATCGAACTGAGCCAACTGCTCGCGGTCGACTGAATTCTCTGGTAATTGCTGACCGGCTTGTAGAAGTGCCGCATCGACAGTCTGCAGTAACGCCGAGCCGCTCAGTTGCTCCGCTGGCGAGGTGCCAGTGTTCTTGATCGTATCGGAGAGAGTGCCACCTGGAACATATTGCATATAGAGCAACACGGCGGCGGGTTCCGTTAGTTGCCGTTGGTCATACAGCCGCACCACATTCGGGTGATCGAGTTGCGAAAGCGCGATCGGTTCGTCGCTTCCATGCAAAGAGACCTTAAGAGCTACCAAGCGTTGAATCGACAACTGCCGCGCCAGATACACGCTGGCGAACGCACCTTGTCCAAGCGTGCGCACGATCTGAAAATCATCGATCGTTTGTCCGGGCGCGAAAGCGGGAGGCTTAGTGATCGCGCTTGTCTTTCGCCGTGGTAATTGGCGTGCGAGGAACTCTGCGATGATCCCCTTCAAATGCGGAAATCGATCGCGGTAATCCAGCTCCGTAGGGTACTCACCGCACGCACGACGAATCTGAATCTCTTCCAGCACTAAATCGATCGGAATCAAACCTTCGGTGAATTGAGATTCGAGAATGTCGTTATAAAAGTTAAGCGTTCGAAGAAACCCCGCGTCGGCGGCTTGCGCCATATCCAACTTTACGATTTCAGCCAAAATAAGTCGGCGGGCGGGCGGCGAGCATTCAGGGAGTAACTCGATCAGCTCCGCGGCGTTAGATACCGGGGCGATTTCGGCAACTTGGAGCAAACACGCGTCGAGCTGCTGGAACGTAACGACAATTGTTTCCTCAACGTCGTTCGTCATTGCGTCTCCACTCCTTTATCGATGCGTCGGTAGACTTGAAACCTTCGAAGTTATAGCAGCCAATTCTAGATGGAAGAAGGCAGTAAGCTAGTTTTGTGTAGCCAACGATTCGGTAGCATCAGCACTGCTAATTGCGCCCTGTTTCGAACGCTTGCCGGTTGCACGATACGGCAGAGCAGTTGCGGGAGGGCGCAAATCCAAAGTTGACCTGACTAGGAGAACTTTGTATCACCACAGCACCCCGAAGCTGCTAGCAAGCTACTACTGGTACAAACAAGTGCCTCGAGCAAAATTGAAACATCAACCGTCCTCAGCCAAAGACCGCAAACGCGCTAAGAAATCGCTTTCGTTTCGAACTTGCGCCTTGGCTGCCTTAATGTTCAGCAGCGATGGCTATCCGCTAGCATTTGGACAGGTGGGTCCCGCCGGACCGTTGCCGCAGGAATCCCTGACGTCAGAAACACTGATCGTCCAGCCCGGCAACCCATTGCTTTTTCCCACCACAGAAGGGATTTCGCCTATAGGCGCGCCGTCCCCTGAGATTGCGACTGCGTCGCTACCTGCAACTGGATCGTTGCCTCCTGGTACACTGCCCGGCAGCGAATATCCGTATCCGACTCAAGTGATCCCGCATCCACTCGACTTGTCCAAGAGCATTTCGACGGACGACCACAACATCAAGATGCTTGAGCCCGATGAGGACACGCCGACAGTGCTGGATCTGTATGAACTCGCCAGTGGCCGGTACGCCGTTTATCGTCGCGAAGAAAATGGAGTCACTTACTTGCCGGGCGATGGCGATCAATTCGGATGGCTTAGTTTTGAAGCTCCGAACTACTTGCACAGTGATCGCAAATCAGGCTTCACGACCAATATGAATTTCCACCTGTTGTCGGGTCCGCAATCGGTCGATCTGCCAGCTCGTTTGTACGATTTTGAGCTCAGTTATCAGCGGCGCAATCGCTTGTCGAGTTTCTTCAGTTACGATTGTTCGGCAATGGTCGGCATCTACAGCGACTTTGAAGATAGCGCGCGGGATGGCGTGCGGTTTCCTGCGCATGCTGTGGGAATGTTCCATCCGGGGCCGCGAGCCGATTGGGTGTTTGGCATCGATTACTTGGACCGTGATGACATCCAGATGCTACCGGTTTTTGGAATGTGCTGGCATGATCCCGAGCGTCCTCAACTGCGTTATGAATTGATCTTCCCAAGGCCGCGCGTGAATT
>JANPLP010000865.1:0-2541 GCA_031426595.1 Planctomycetia bacterium
TGGATTGCATCCTAAACTTTGGAGCAGCTATATGGTTATCGGTGATAGCCAACCGCCGCCAGCAAGGTTACCCTGATAGCCCGCGCGTTGACCTACAACGTCCTCTCGTCTCCGTTTCAACTATTTGTTATTTTCAACAGCTAAAGGCTTTGCATGCACGTTATCCATCATGGTGCGCTCCACGGCGTAACGGGCTCATGCCATCAAGTAGTCGTCGACGCCACACGCTCGGTGCTCATCGACTGCGGCCTCTTCCAAGGTGAAGATGCCAAGGGAAGAGATGAATCGCAGATTGATTTCCCACTGGCTGGGATCAAGAGTCTAATTCTGACTCATATTCACATTGATCATGTAGGCAGGTTGCCGTACCTCATGGCCGCTGGCTTCGACGGCCCCATTTACTGCACGCCGCCGACCGCGAAATTACTCCCGCTAACCATCGAAGATGCTATGCGAGTCGGTGTGACTCGCAATAAAAAACTTATCGAACGCTTCGTTCACGAGATGCGTCGAAATTTACGACCGCTCGAGTACGGTCGCTGGCACAAGATCGAAGGCGGAGTCGAAATTCGATTACAGCCCGCCGGGCACATCTTAGGCTCGGCGTATGTCGAGATCGAACACGACGGCGAGCGATTTGTGTTCAGCGGCGATCTCGGGAGTCGCAACCAGCCCCTTCTTACTGAACCATGCAGTCCCGAGAAGGCCGATCTGCTCGTGCTTGAAAGCACCTACGGCGATCGGAACCACGCGGGTCGAGAAGAACGACGCCGGCAACTCGAAGATGTACTTTGCCACACAATGGAAAACTCCGGCGTGACCATCATCCCAGCATTCAGTGTGGGACGCACCCAAGAGTTGCTGTTCGAAATGAATGAGATTTTTAATCGAGTGGAAAAGCGATGTGGATGCGCGCTGCTCAATGCTGTAGATGTCATAGTCGATTCGCCATTAGCAAATCGTTACACCGAGATTTATGAAGACCTCCGTGACTATTGGAGTGAAGAAGCAAAGCAGGTCTTGACCTACGATGACCAACCCCTGGTCTTCGATAATCTCTTCACCATCAACGAAAGTGATGATCATCGCGACTGCGTAGATCGTCTGAGAGAAACTAAACGACCTGCAATCGTCATCGCCGCTGGAGGTATGTGCGCGGGTGGTCGCGTAGTGAACTATCTCAAAGCCTTCATTGGTGATCCAACCACCGACATCGTCTTTATGGGATACCAAGCTGTCGGTACGCCTGGACGCTACATCCAAGAGACTGAGTGGGTCAAGCTCGATGGCCAACGCTATGACATCCACGCCAAGGTCCATGTGCTGGACAGCTATTCCGCGCACGCCGATCAATCGGACCTATTGAGATTTGTCGGTGGAATGCAACAACGACCCAAAGCAATCCGGCTCGTTCACGGCGAGGAAGTTGCTAAAACCGCTTTGACTCGCGAGCTAACCGAACGCGGCTACACGGTGGTATAGGAGCGGCCTGATGAACACGAGTGAACTGAGCAGTGACGAGCCGTTTGCTTTGAGCGAATGAAAACTGCGGATTAATGAGATGACTTTGGAATGGAAAACGCAAATCCTCTTCGACAAATTGGGACCTCGGAACTCTTGGTCAGTTCCGTGGGCTTCGGGTGCTGGCCGATCGCCGGTATCTCTTCGTTGGAAGTAACCGATGAGTGGAGCCTAAAGACGCTCCATGCAGCGTTTGATGCAGGTATTAACTTTTTCGACACCGCCTATTCATACGGCTATGCGGGCGAAGCGGATCGATTGCTGCGTCAAGCTTTCTCGGACCGGCGCGAACAGATCATTTTGGCCAGCAAAGTTGGATCGCACTACGACAGCGAGCGGCGTCGCATTGTCGATGGCCGCCCAGCCACACTGCTCGAACAAGCCTCCGTAATCCTACAGCGGTTGAATATTGAGCAGTTAGATTTGATCTACCTACACCAGCCCGATCCTGCTGTGCCCATCGAAGAATCTGCTGGCGCCATCGCCGAAATCGTGCGTCGCGGTTGGTCGCGATATGCGGCGGTATCCAATGTAAATGCGGATCAATTAAAGTGTTTTCACGAAGTCTGTCCCGTGGTGGCCGTCCAGCCACCTTACAATATGTTGCAACAGAGCGAATGGTTAGCGATTCGTGATTATTGCCTCGAACAATCCATCAGTGCGGTATGCTTTTGGGTACTAATGAAGGGCTTGCTTGCCGGCCAACTGCAGCGAGACCACCAGTTCGATCCTCGTGACCGGCGATTAACGTACGAAATCTATCAAGGAGAACAGTGGGAACGCAGCCAGAGCTTCCTAGATCTTCTGCGCTCGCTCGCAAGGGAACTGGATTGCACTGTATCCCAATTGGTTATTGCTTGGACCCTCGCACAAGCGGGAATCACGGTAGCCCTTTGCGGCGCTAAACGCCCACATCAAATCATAGAAACGGCCGCCGCCATGCACGTCCGTCTAAGCCCTGACGTTCTACAACGAATCGATGGGTGGATCCTGGCCGCAAATATCTAGCGGTGTCTGCCC
>JANPLP010000866.1:0-2491 GCA_031426595.1 Planctomycetia bacterium
TTGGCTTGTTCATCGCCGACGATCTCACGCTTGCTGGCGTCCCAATTCAACGGACGGTTCAGCCGCATCGCGATGTTAGAGAGATGACAGATTTCGAGCATCCGGTTGTGCGACCAGACGTCCGAAATCGGTTGCTTACGAGCCTTGATGCCTTCGATGAAGTTGGCGGTATGGTTCTCGCTGACGGGTCCTCCGTAAACTTTCTCAATGGCATCTTCCGGCAACGGCTTATCCTTAAGGTCCTCGATCGGTTTGCCTGCGATCTTGCCGCGATTTACGAAGAAGCGACCTTCGGTGCCTTCAAAGAGAATACCGTTGTCCCCTTCGCTGGTAATGATCATTTCAACATTGTTGGGCATATCCACTTTGATGTTGAAATCGGTTGCAGCGTTGTATTGATCTTGGACAACAGGGTGACCATCTTTGTATTCGACGGGCAGTTTAAAATTGAGCGGAGTCACTTTGCTTGGTCCGGTCTCCGTGGCGCCGAGTGCCCAGCAGGCGATGTCAACATGGTGTGCGCCCCAGTCGGTCAACTTGCCGCCTGAGTACTCGTGCCAGTTGCGGAACGAATAGTGGCAGTTGCTGAACAATGGCACGCCGCCACCATAACCTTCTCGCAGTTGTGGCAGGGCGCGGTAGTCAACTTTTGGAGCTGGCCCCAACCACATTTCCCAGTCGAGTCCTTCGGGGACTGCGGCAAGCGGAATCACCGGTGAGGCTTCCATAGCGTTGATGCCGCAAGTGACTTTCTGCACGGTACCGATACGGCCTTGCTTGATCAGCGCGATAGCTTGCAGGAACCGTTGATCCGACTCGGTGCGTTGCATCGTTCCGACTTGGAACACGCGGCCCGTTTCCTTAACCACTTTTTCGATCAGCTTCCCTTCGGCGATGGTCAGCGTAAGCGGTTTTTCGCAGTACACATCCTTACCCGCATACATGGCTTCGATGGCGATTTTGGTGTGCCAGTGATCGGGTGTGGCGATCATGACCGCATCGATATCTTTGCGATCCAGGACTTTGCGATAGTCCTTATAAGCGTCCGGTTTTTTCTTTTGTTCTTTTTCTGTCTTTTCAACATTTGCGCCGAGCACATTTGCGTCAACATCAGCGAGGGCAGCGAAGTCGGCGAATTTGAAGGACTTGCTGGTGATCGTCCAACCTTGATTGCGGAGGCCGATGGTCGCGAAGACGGGGCGTTCATTTGGCGATTGGTAGGCGAAGGCGCGGGGTGATTGGCTGGTAAACGCGGCAACGGTACCTGTTGCGGCGACCGCTTGGAGGAAGCTCCGGCGGCTGGGGCGGCGCGTCGATGACATGAAAATGGCCTTTGGCGAGAGGATGTTTAAGAGAGCGTCTTGGAGCGTTAATTGTTTCAGGAAGTTAAGTTCCCCGCAACTCTCAGTTAGTAACATTATCTTAACCGCACGTCGATCCATACCAAATGATGGTCCGAAGCGTCGAGCAGTTTTTTCACTACTTCGAGTTTTTCGGCAGGTAAGTCTTCGTAACGTGGCCAGACCACGCCGCTGGCAATGACCTGCAGATGCTTACTTGGAAGAGCATAATCGACCCGCAAATTGCCGACCGACGTATCGTTGAAGTCAGCGGTGTCTTCCGCGGGATCACTTTTGTGTTTGGCGTTCAGTTTGCCTTGGCGTTTTGCAGCCGCTTCGGCTCCACTGCTTCGCGGCGCCTGGGTTTGAGCCATTTGGGGATGCGTCAACAGAGCTTTGATTGCCTGAGGCTGGCTGTCGCCATCGTTCGGATCGCAATTGAGATCGCCCAGCACGACAAATGCTTCATTGCTGGGGAGCTTTATAGCTCGATCTCGATCATCGCGCAGGTCGGGCGAACGTTCAATGTAGTGTTGTATCAACTTGATTTCATCATGATTTCGGCAGCCATTGCGATCTTCGGAACCATCAAAGGCGGGCGGAGTCGGGTGGCTGGCCAGAACGTGTATGATGCCCAACGGGGTTTGAATCGGCAGGTCCCAAAAGCTCTTCGAAGCCAGTCTCATCTTTTCCCAAGTTGCATCGCTATTGAAAGGCTGCTCGGTTTCAGGTTTCACCGGCCGGCGCGCCTCAGGTAGCTGTGACCAAAGAAATTTTTGCAGCGTAATCGCTTTGTCTGCATCAATTTCAAAGCGGCTGAAAATAGCCATTCCATATTGCCCCGGAAATCGACCGAAACCGAAGCAATCATTGGGTTCTCCAGTGCGGCCGTTGTTATCGAGGTCCATCTCACTGGAAACGCCCGTGTTACTCGGCGCAGAATAATGGAAAGGCATGGCCCAAGCGGTCGCACCTAGCAGATCGGGTTTCGAGTTGGCGAAGAAGTTCTGGTTGAGCAAAGCTGCGTTATCGGCATCGGTTGAGTAGTCAAGTTCATTGATCAGCAGCAGGTCGGGCTGTGCGGCGCGGACAACAGTTGCGATCGCTTGAGACTGCGGATCGTTTGCATTGAGATCTTCGATAAGTTTTCC
>JANPLP010000867.1:0-5381 GCA_031426595.1 Planctomycetia bacterium
CCGCCGAGCGGATGACACCGGAACTTCTGTGGAAGCTTGGTCGTATCGGCGAAGTTTCAATTTCTCCCGACGGACAACAGGTCGCGTACTTAGTGACGCACTACGACTTGGCAGAGAATTCGGGCAAAAGCGATTTGCTGCTCCAATCAGTGAGTGCGTTGTCTGCTACGACCCAGCTTGAAAAGTTACCTCGTAGCGTCGGCTTGGGCAGCGCGCTGCAAACTTCGGAAGCGAAGGTAGTTCTTAAAGGTATCAAAGGTCTTAACTCGATCAACTGGATTCAACGACCTGACGGGATGAGGCTTATTTATCTCGCGCCGACCGAAGGAGAGAAAGCGACATCTCAAGTTTGGATGCTCGATCCGACCGACCCAAAACCTAAACAGGTCACCCAACTTAAACAAGATGTCAGCAACTTGATTGTCGCTCCAACCGGCGATGCAATCGCTTTCTCTTTAGATGTAACTATGGACGACGATGTTACGAAGGTCTACCCTGATCTACCTAAGGCAGACGCGCGCATCATCGATTCGCTCATGTATCGTCACTGGAACGCTTGGCACGATTACGCTTACAGCCACGTGCATGTTGCAAAGCTCGATGCTGATGGGACGGCCAAAGAAGCGACTGACTTAATGCGGTCACTGAAAGCCGATTGTCCGGTGCCACCTTTTGGCGGCGCTGAACAATTCACTTTCTCACCTGATGGGAAGCAATTGGCGCTGACCCTAAAACTCGTCAACAATCCGGCGGAAAGCACCGACACAAGTATTTTTGTTGTAAGTGCTGACGGTGGTCCGCTGAAGAATATCACCCCTGGTATGCCCGGCTACGATGTCGAACCGGCCTACTCGCCAGACGGTCGATACATTGCGTTTCACTCGATGGAGCGACCAGGGTTCGAGGCAGATCGCAACCGAATTATGTTGTACGATCGCTCGAGCGGCGAGGTGCGCGAGGTCACTGTTGGTTTAGATCAAACCACACACCATGCGTTTTGGAGTTCCGACAGCAAACACTTAACGTTCGACAGCGAATTTTTCGGTACGCAGCAGGTCTTCAAAATCGATATCGCGACATCTAAGGTGCAGCAAATTTCATCGGGGCAATTCGATTTTTCTGCCGTCGGCAGCACTGCGAGCGGGTTGTTGGTGAAGCAGCAAAACATGATTCGGCCGACCGAGTTGGCCTTGCTCAGCGCGGACGGGAAGTCGATCGAAACAATTACAGACGTAAATGGTAAGACGTTCAGCGGCCTCGAACTCCCAACGGTTGAGGAACGCATGGTCAAAGCTTCAGATGGCAAGATGATTCACAATTGGGTCATCTTACCTCCGAGCTATGAAAAGAATGATTCGAAGCAGTGGCCCATGTTGACTTACTGCCAAGGTGGTCCTCAAGGACAGATTGGGCAGTGGTTTTCTTATCGCTGGAATTTCCATCTTATGGCCGCGCAAGGCTATGTTGTACTCGCGCCCAATCGGCGAGGCATGCCGGGCTTTGGTCAAGAGTGGAACGATCAGATCAGTGGCGATTGGGGTGGTCAAGCCATGCAGGATATTCTTGCATCCACCGATGCAATGATGGCTGACCCAAGTATCGATCGCAGTCGCGTAGCTGCTGTGGGTGCAAGCTTTGGCGGTTACACCGTTTATTGGCTGATGGGCCATGCAGAGAATCGTTTTTGTTCCATGATCGCACATTGCGGCGTCTACAACCTCGAGTCCATGTACGGTTCAACCGAAGAATTGTTCTTCGTGAACTTCGATCTGGGCGGACCGTATTGGAAGAGCACTGAAGTGGCGGCTGAGTACGAGCAGTTCTCGCCTCATAAGCTCGCGGGCAACTGGAAAACTCCGCTGCTCGTCATTCATGGCGAGAAAGATTTCCGAGTTCCAGTCACGCAAGGTATGGAAGCCTTTACTGCGGCGCAGACTCAAGGGGTGCCTAGTCGATTCCTATACTTCCCCGGCGAAGGGCACTGGGTCAACTCGCCTCAGAACAGCGTGTTGTGGAATCGCGTCTTCTTCGAATGGCTGGATCGATACTGCCAACCGAAATAGTCATCAAGCATCATAAATTCCGATTCGAAGCCTGCACCGCCCGCTGCTACTCAGCGGGCGGGTGTTCTCGCGATCTATGCGATGATGTCGTTGATGATTCGACCATGGACATCGGTCAATCGGAAATCGCGCCCTGCCCAGCGATAAGTAAATTTCTCGTGGTCAAAACCGAGTAGTTTCAGCAGCGTGGCGTGTAGGTCATGTACATGCACACGATTCTCAATGGCTTTGAATCCGAACTCATCCGTCGCTCCGTGGACGTAGCCACCTTTGACACCGCCGCCAGCCATCCACATCGTGAAGCCCCAGTGGTTGTGATCACGACCGTTTATCTTCCCTGCATTGCTCCCTTCCTTAGGCAATTCGACTGTGGGTGTTCGGCCAAACTCGCCGCCCCAAATAACTAAGGTCTCCTCCAGCAGACCGCGATCCTTCAAGTCTGTCAGGAGTGCTCCGATCGCTTGATCGCACTGCTTAGCCAGACGTCGATGATTGACTTCGATGTCATCGTGATTGTCCCACGGCTGTCCTTCTCCATGCCAAACTTGGACGTAGCGAACACCATGTTCGATCAGTCGCCTAGCAATAAGCAACTGTCGAGCTTGAACGCCGGGTCCATACGCGTCAAGCACATACTGGGGTTCTCGCGACACGTCGAAGACCTCGGCCGCTTCCGACTGCATCCGGAACGCAAGTTCAAACGATTGAATACGAGCTTCAAGTTGCGGATCAGCATCGCGAGCTTGTTGGTGACGACGATTCAAAGTTTGTAATAGGTCGAGTTGTTGCCGTTGGTCTCCCCGCGTCACACGTTCGTTCTCAATATACTCGATCAGTTTCTCGATTGTTTCATGTTTGGTGTCGATATATGTTCCCTGGAATATCCCAGGCAAAAATCCAGCTTGCCAGTTCTGTGACTCTTGAATCGGATACCCACCCGGGCACATCGCTATGAAGGCAGGCAGATTCTGGTTGTCCGTTCCGAGACCATAGGTCAGCCACGAACCCATGCTGGGTCGCACTTGACGAGCTTCACCAGTGTTCATCAGCAACAGCGAAGGCTCATGGTTTGGAACGTCCGCATGCATCGAGCGCACAACGCACAGATCATCTGCATGCTTGGCAACGTTTTCGAACAGTTCGCTTACTTCCAAGCCGCTTTGGCCGTATTTCTGAAACATAAATGGTGACGGATACAGAGCACCCGTTTTGCGCTCGGTTCGTGGAGTTTCGCCAGGGAGTGGCTGGCCGGCGTACTTTAAGGTCGAAGGCTTGGGATCAAAAGTATCAACGTGGCTCGGCCCCCCGTTTGCGAAAATGTGGATCACTCGTTTTGCTTTGGCCGCAAAGTGGGGCAGTTTGGGGAGTAACGGGTTCACCCCAGACGCGGATTCTGCCAACGGAGCTGCATCGCCTCGCGCGGTGTCGCCGAGTAGATGCTGTAAAGCGAGGGCGCCGAATCCCATACCACTGCGAGCCAGCAGGTCACGTCGCGATAAATGACTGCCCGAAGGTGTCCGATGCATAGTTCAGTCCTAAATGGTGGCGGCTGTTCGAAGCATGCCACGATGTTTTTTGAAGTAATTTGCTAACGCTTTGATTCGACTGTATTGATGCTTGTTTTGCATTTGCAAAAAGTCTGCGATCGCGAATCGACGTAAGCAGTTCGCAACGCGTTGCCAAAGTAACGCTTTGCTAGTCGACAAAGGCGAATTCGTTGGAGGCGAGCAGCGCCTGAGCAAGTTGTTGCCAGCGGTCCAGGGGCTGCTTGGGCGGCTGAGGGAATTGTTTCTCCGCATCGAACTCTTCACGAGCTCCGTCTTCGTACCGCAGCCGAATGCGCCATGCGAAGCTATCGCTGTTCGGGTCGCCGATGCAATCAGTTACAAAATCAATTTCTTGACCAGCAAGAATTAGCATCAACACTGAATCGGTGCGTTCGTCTTTGTTCTTCGCTGTCCACTGACCTATTGCATTGCCGCCGTTCACCAAGATAGTTCCTCGCACTCCGTCTCCGGCATCTTGTTTATGCTGTAGTTTGCCGGAAATTCGCAATTTTCCATCCCGCGGAGCTATCCAGCGCTTAGACACTGCGTGCTGCAAATCATTTCCTGGATGCCCTCCTGCACCGCTCAACGTGCACCATCCGAACGTCGCGTCTGGCAATGTCTCGCCCCCCTGCCAACTCGTACCTGTAAACTTCGGCAAGCGTTTGAACTCGGTTAAAGTGTTGGACTCCGCATTGAACAGTCCGTAGCCGTAAATCCAGCGCTCGATGGACTCCGGTGCATCAGTTTGTTTGCTAGGTTGTTCCTGAACGAAGGCTAATAGTAACTGCATTTCGTCCGCTGTGGGGGCTCGGCCCAAGACTTGCCTAAACATACCCGTTGCGGAACGCTTTACGGCGGCCTCGTCAGTCGCCGTGGGCTTAGCAATCTTGCCGATGTCGGTTGCCAGTTCTGCCACAAAGTCGCTGTTCATTAAAAAGAGACTTTGTTGAGGGACACTTGTGTAGGGCCGACCTGGACTGTGCGCATCGGGACTTGCAAAATCGAAACTACGAAAAAGATTCGGCAAATTCTGTCGATCGATATGCGCATAGACCGTCCGTCGATGCGAAAAGGGGGGCTCGGTGATCTTCTCGGATTTTCCGTGCACCGTAAGGTCCAACTGTTTTGCCGCGACGAGCAAGGCATCCCGCAATGATTCGAAATCGCGGCGACGACGATTGGCTCGCCAGTACAGCGAGTTGGTGGGATCAACTTTCGCCGCGTCTTCGCGCTGGACGCTTTGTTGCTGATAGACGTCTGATAGCACGATGGAGCGAATGAGCCGCTTCATGCTCCATCCATCCGCAACAAAATCGATGGCCAACTGATCCAGCAACGCTTGTTGTTCCGGTGGTGGACAGCGTGTTCCAAAATCACTGGGACTTTCAGTTAACGAGGCTCCTAGAAGCCGCATCCAAACACGGTTTGCCATCACTCGCGCGGTCAGTGGGTTCAGCGGATCTACGATGCGCGCGGCCAACTGAGCGCGACCGCTGCCTAGCGAATCAAAGGGCGCTGCGGACGGTGACAGAAAACTTACGAAGCGCCGCGGAACTTCGTCCCCGCGATTACCTGGGCTACCGCGGATTAATATGTGCGACTTGCGATCTTCTTTGGAATCGACTAAACGGTGTGGGAAGGGCTCACCCCCTGGTTCGTCAGTGTTTAAGAAAACACCAAATAGCGCGTAGTAGTCAGCTTGAGAAACGGGATCGTATTTGTGATCGTGGCAACGAGCACAGGCTAGCGTCATTCCCATCAAGCCGCG
>JANPLP010000868.1:0-4622 GCA_031426595.1 Planctomycetia bacterium
TGCGGTCCGTGCAAGATGATGACACAGTATGTCTTCGTTGCAAAAGATGTGGTTGACGCAGCGAGCGATGTGATGTGCGTTATGGTCGACGGTGACGAGAACAGCGAACTGGTCGAACGATTCAAGGTCAAGGGTTATCCAACGGGAGTGATGTTATCGGCGGAAGGAGAGGAGGTTGGCCGCTTTCTCGGTTACCAAAACGTGGTGGAGCTGTCGCGTTTTCTAAAAGACAACCAGGCGAAACGCTAACGCAACACCGCACTTTAGGCTGATTTGTTGGCCAGTGCACTCCAACCGATGCGGGATTTGGCTATCATAGGCTCCGCCTGAACTGATATAAAACGGCTGGAGTTTGGAGTTCAATGCGATCGCGTCGCATTTGCTACCACGCGGCATACTGAGAGTTTGCGCCCCTGGGAGATGTGCTGGAATGTAGTGGGTTCGGCAACTTAAATCTGCTGCGGTTTTTGGCAACGGATCCAACCCCAGTCGATTTACACAGCCAGCTCAGCGGGGCCAGCTCAAACAGCCAACCGTGCGGCAGGAATCCAGTGGTCATTTATGCTCATTTATACAGTCAGGCCCCGCCCTCTCCGCTAACCCAGTAGGATGAAATCGAAGATGAGCCAAGCGACTGACAAACCGGTGACAAGCACTTCTTGGTGGCGATACATGGAACCTTATCATTGGTTCGTGTTCGCCATGGCGGCTCTCGCTTGGTTGTTCGACTGCTTCGATCAACAGATCTTCATTTTATTCCGCGACAGCGCTTTGAAGACGTTAAGCCTGCCTGAAGGGGCAGATGTCAAAGCCTACGGCGGCTACGCAACTTCGATCTTCGTAGCTGGCTGGGCAACTGGGGGATTGATCTTCGGGTCCGTGGGAGATCAGATCGGTCGTGCGAAGACGTTGACTATCACCGTGTTGCTCTACTCGTTGTTCACTGGCTTGTCCGCCTTATCGACTTCATGGTGGGACTTCGCGATTTACCGCTTCATCACGGGACTAGGTGTTGGTGGAGTTTTCGGACTAGCGGTAGCCTTGATTGCTGACACACTGCCTGACACGGCTCGCCCTGGGGCGCTCGGGATGTTGCAAGCCCTCTCAGCGGTCGGCAACATTTCGGCGGGTTTGGTCAGTATGTGGATGGGTAGTCTCATAACTTCCTACGCTTCCGTACCTGAAGACTCGTTCCGTATCACTGCTGTGAATGCTTGGCGGATCGCATTTTTGCTGGGCGCTATTCCCGCGTTTCTCTGCGTGTTCATTCAGTTACGATTGAAAGAGCCCGAGAAGTGGGTCAAAGCGCGCGAGGCGGGCCGCGCTACCGGCGTGAAATTTGGTTCTTACTCCTCATTGCTGGGAGCTGGACGATGGCGCAAGCCGGCGCTGTTGGGAATGCTGCTGTGCATTACGGGTGTCATTGGATTGTGGGGTATCGGTTTCTTCGCGCCTGAATTGGTTGGCGATGTGATTAACACGTCGCTGCGAGCCAAAGGAGTAGGTGAAACGGAGATTGCGAGTCAAGCAACTTATTACAAGGGACTCAACAGCATCATTCAAAACGCTGGCGCGTTTCTAGGGATGATTGCATTCTCATACGTGGCTCAATGGATCGGCCGCAAGCCTGCGTTTGTGATCGCCTTCATCGGAGCGTTCCTATCGACCAACCTTTACTTCACCATGTTCAAGGGTGTCGACCAACTGTGGATGAGCGCTTTGATGGGTTTCTTCCAGTTGGCGTTGTTTGCTGGTTTTGCGATCTATCTGCCCGAGCTGTTTCCAACTCGTCTCAGAAGTACTGGGACTAGTTTCTGCTACAACGTTGGTCGCTTCATTGCAGCCACCGGGCCATTCACACTTGGACTGTTGTCTAAGTATCTGGGTGACACGGCTGTAGCAAGGTTGCCTGAGGCTGCAGATGCGGCTGAGAAAGCGGCGGCGAAACTGGGCGCTTTCCGCGAAGCAACTAGCTGGGTTAGCATCGTGTTCTTGCTAGGGCTCGTCGTGGTCTTCTTCCTGCCTGAGACCAAAGGCAGACCGATGCCCGAGGATTAGTCGTTTGCGATTTAGTTGGCAGTCGCGAGCGGTAACTCGAATGCCGCCGCTTCGCGATCGTTGCGAACGACCAATATGTTCCCTGCGAGTGCCATGTTGTTCCAAGTCTTGCTAAATAGAGCGTTGAACTTAGCAAGCTCGCGATGCTGGTCGGGACTAGCAGCGACCAGCGCCAACTCGCCCGATTCGGCTTGAATCAGCAACTTATCTCCGACAAGTAGCATTTGACCGTGGCCATAACGACCGCGCTTCCAAAGACGTTGGCCGTCCGCGAGGTCGACGCAGGTGAGTATGCCGTTATCAAGTCCATAAATATGCTGGCCATGCACGATGAAGTTGGACATCTTCGACTTCAGTTGCTTGGACAGCCAAACCACTTCGGCTACGTATTCGTCCCCCTTACCTCGTTTGACCTCCAGCAGCGCTGTGCCATTGTCATAACCGGATGAAATGAGGACTTGGTTGTTTGGTAATACAACTGGTTGAGCGACATTTACGCGCTGCGATTCACCTTGAGTCAACCACGGATGCAGCCACAGCGGAGTGCCATCGATTGCGTACGACCTCAGCCCTGCTCCATTGAAACTGAGCAACTGCCGTTCCCCGCACAGTCTTGTTTCGACAGGTGATGAGTACCCCGCTCGGTCGTCACCACTTCGCCAGACTTCATTGCCCGTCGATAGCGCGTACGAGATCGCCGACGCGCCATCGCCAGCGCCGGGCGTCACGAGTACTTGATCATCATAAATCAGGGGTGAACCCGACATTCCCCAAAGAAGATTTTGCTGGTCGGGATTCGCAAACGTTTCACGACGCCAAATCAGTTTGCCGGTTTTCAGCTCCAAACAAGTTAGGATTCCACTGGCACCCATCGATACCACGCGACCTTGATGTATCGTAGGCGTCGAACGAGGACCGTCACCGTGCTCGTCTTCGAATCGGACCGGCTCGCTGTGACACCACAGTTCGTCGCCAGTTGCGACGCGATAACAAATGACGCACTCCGCCGCACCTCTTTGTTCAAGGTTTACCGCTGCGCCGCCGACTATCGCGAAGCTCGACCAACCCAGGCCAACCGGATGCCGCCAGAGCAACTTCGGGGGTGTTGTCTCCCAGTCGGACGCTAACTCAATGCCGACTACCGATGCGTCTCGCCGCGATCCGAGAAAGCCGGCGAAGTCGTTCTCTGTGGAAGCGAAAAGATCGGATGCACTCGCTTTGTTCTTCTTAACTGACGAGGATGTCAGGTAGGTTTCAATCTCTTGTTCAGCAGTCGGCGCCCAGCGCCAGACCAATCGAGGAATCATGTTTCCATAAAAACTGTCGATGCGGACCGTTCGATAAAGCCCAAATCCCGTCGCAACCAACAACACGGCTAGCACTCCGATCGTCTTCCATTTTGGACGATACCACACCATCGCGAGTGTGCTGGCGATCAGGGCTAATCCGCAGATAGCAAGCGGAAAGCGCATACCGTCCAAACCTAGATAGATGGATCGTGAATCTACTTCCGCCAGTGACCTGACAACTGTAACCACGATACCGAGAAGCAGGCCGACCGCGACTGGCATCGCGAGCAGGATCCACGGCGAGCATTTTTCAACTGGCGCAAGTGACGACGCCGTTGAGTCAGTGAGTGAGGACACCGAATTAGAAGCGTCAGGATTCGGTCCGAGCAATGGGGAACTCATCGGTATTCAAGCTCGCGCGGGTGCTGATGTGACAGAAACTTAGAAACTCTAAGCCCCACTTTGCCTGCGAGCATCCCCTGCGTGGAAATCCTCGGTCTGCCAGTTGAACGATCGAATCGAATATAACGCCTCAAGCGATCGTAACGCGGCGAAGCGCAGATGTACACCGGAAACAGGTTGACTCTACATGTCACGAATTTCCCAGAGCCAACTGTAAGAACGCCTGCGAATCTGCGAGAGTAACTAAGGGGGAGCAACTAATGGGCGAATTTCCTGAAACACGCGTCAGTCTAATTTTGCGACTATCCGAGCCTGATGACATACGGGCTTGGGAGGAGTTTGCTGGTATTTACGGGCCGTCACTCTACCGCTTGGCCCTACGTAGAGGATTGCAAGCGGCGGACGCAGAAGATGTCGCACAAGAAATACTATTCGCCGTCGCTCGAGCCATTGAACGCTTCGAGCCTGATCCGGCACGAGCCAAATTTCGCACCTGGCTAAGCCGTATTGCACGTAACTTGCTGGCGGATTTTTGTGCTGGTCGAGCGAAGCGCCCACTTACTCAGTTGGTTAGTGATAGTTGGTTGCGGGCGGCTGATATCTCAGTAAGCAGTGAGCGGAATGAGGAGTTCGATCACGAGTATCGAGCGGCACTGTTTCAATTGGCCGCCACGCGTGTTCGCGAACGAGTCGCAGCCGAAACATGGTCAGCATTTCAATTAACTGCGATCCAACATGTACCTACGGAACAGGTTGCGGCGAAGCTATCGATGCCTGCGGGTAGTGTTTATGTAGCTCGCTGCCGTGTGATGAAGTTATTGCGACTGGAAGTGGAGCTGCTTGAGTCGCGATTTAGCGATGAAATGAATGCTG
>JANPLP010000869.1:0-2048 GCA_031426595.1 Planctomycetia bacterium
AGCGAGACGGGCGGCCAGGTTGGATAACATTGTGGAGAGGTTGGATGCGACTTAACGACCGTGTCGAGGGTGCCCGAGCGGTCAAACAAAGAATAAAATGTGCCTAAAACTGAGGCAAAGCCTCAGGGCGTGCCACCCAAATACGATCAACCCTAGAATTAAATCTGGACAAAGCACTAGCATCGATCGCATTCCTGCGATCTGCTGTGATCCCCTACGCCGAGTATTTGAAGCTGTGCTACGACCATGACCGAGACACCTTTCTTGCCGCGCTGTCCGACTTGTGACCAGACTGTCAGACCGACGGCGGATTTGAAGTTCATGCCGTTCTGCTGTGAACGCTGCCAACTGATCGACTTAGGTCGGTGGCTATCGGAAGAAAACTCTGTGCCCGTGGATCGCAGCGCGGACGACGACGAGCAAACCGATGAAACGCCCGGCCGCCCTAAACTTCCTCCCGGCTGGCATGATGCTTAACAGGCACTCCTAAGTATTTTGCTGCTGATACTTTGTTGCTCCCTACACTTTGGCCGCAGAGTGGACTTGCCCTGTGGACTTGCCATGAATTGGGTTTGCGAGTGGCTGGCCGCTAAACGGGGCGCACATTGCAATCGCTCGCTTCCGCTGCCCACGATTCAGTCAGTATCTTTAGTTTTTGTGTTGGGCCGGTTTCAAGTTTGCTACCAATTGACTTACAATGCTGCGCTGCCGAGTCGACGCATACGGTCCGGGCTCCGCCCATAAAAGCCATGAATTGGCAACTTTGAGAAAGATGTTGGAGAGCAAAATGAGTGATTGGCCGATTGGCGTGTTCACAAGTATCGATGCCGGTTTGGGAGTGAAGCTGGAAGTTGCAAAAGAACTTGGCATTCCAACCATTCAGCTCCATGCTCCCCATCGCAGCACACGAACGGCTGAAATCGCCGACCAGTTCATCGATAAACTCGAGTCGCTCGGCATTCAACTGACCGCTGTGTTTGGTGGTTTCGACGGTGAAAGCTACGCGGACATTCCGACGGTTTCTGAAACAGTGGGATTAGTGCCGGCAGCAACGCGCGCGGCTCGACTGCAAGAGATGCGTGAAATCAGTGACTTCGCGAGGCTTTTGGGTTGTGATGTAATCGCCTTGCATCTTGGCTTTGTCCCGCATTCTCCCAACGCTCCGACCTATCAAGAAATCGTGGACGTTACCCGCCAGCTCTGCGACCACGCCGCTCGGAACGATCAAAATGTACATCTTGAAACTGGACAAGAAACGGCGGATGGGTTGCTCGAATTTATCGGCAGCGTCGAGCGAGCAAACTTGTTCATCAACTTTGATCCCGCCAACATGATTCTTTATGGCACTGGCGAACCGATCGAAGCGCTGCGCAAAGTGGGGAAATTCGTTCGGAGCATTCATTGCAAGGATGGTACCTGGAGCGACCAGCCCGGTGTGACCTGGGGCCGAGAAGTGCCGCTCGGCCAAGGTCAAGTGAATATGGAGCTGTATCTGCGCACTCTAAAAGAGATCGGCTATAAGGGACCGCTGACCATTGAACGCGAGATTCCTCAGGAACCTCAACGGCAAAAAGAGGAGATCGGTTCCGCAGCGCGTTTGCTGACCGACCTGCGAAAACGAGTCCTGGGATAAATGCGACGCGTGTCAAATTGAAGAATCTCTTGTTCCTGTGCACAGGCAATTATTACCGCAGTCGATTTGCGGAGTTCTACTTTCGTCACCAAGTGGCGAATTTGCAGATGAATTGGAGCGTCGATTCAGGCGGATTGGGCCTGTCTTCGAACAACATCGGCCCGCTATCACCCTTCACGCTGGACGAATGCAGGCGGCTAGGCATTTGTCACCTGCCATTGCGTCCACCCCTAGCTCTGACCTTGGCAGATTTAGCGGCCTCTGATCTCATCGTCGCGGTGAAGGAAGTGGAACGTCATCGGCCGCCCGTCAACACGGCAGCAGTACCCGACCTCAGCTCGCCGTCGCGCCTCGGTCGGCCTTTCTGGACGTATCTGCTGGTTGTGTCGATGTTCACGCTTGGCAATTCCACCGA
>JANPLP010000870.1:0-3111 GCA_031426595.1 Planctomycetia bacterium
CGCTTTGCCACTTCACGCTGACTCTCGCTTAGCTTTACGATATACTTTTTGTCCACTGGCCCCTCCTTGGTTACCAGCAGTTTGTCGTATACACCGAATCGAACGCAACCCCAAAGTTAAATTGTGTTGAAGCACTAGTGCAGCGTTACAGCTTAAATTTGGAATTCTTCGTGTGCGGGTTGCACGCTCTGAGGCATTGCGAAGGGCGTGATTTGAGTGACAAAAGCCACGCCCTTCGCAAAGCCTCGGGGCGTGCCATCGTAAAAGTAAGCTGTAACGATGCACTAGCCGAATTGGAAGGTAGAACGGGAGTCGCATTGCGCGTGAGTTCAGTATAAGGACCACCACCTAGGGACGTCCCCACAGCGATTGCATTAATAGCGGTGTTTGGGTTCATTGGCGCGCTAGGTGTTGCGCTAGCGGCTATCGCCAACACCGCTGATGAAAAGCATTCGAAGCGAGGCTTCAGCGTAGTCTTGCTTCTACTGCTTTTGCTGCTGGCGATTGCTGCTTGTTTGATCGCCTCAACATTTCTTCGGAGTGGCATTCCAGTGAGCTTTGGGCCCAGCACCCCGGCGATCCATGACTGCGCAGCTTGTGCTAGCCTAGTCGACAGCTAATTCAACGAAGCGTGATTTTCACTCGGAGGGTTTGTCAGCGTGTAGGGACTTCCACTCTTCGGCAGTTCTAAATTCAAGATTGGGAAATTGAGCGGCGATGGAATGGATTGCTTCATCATCCGTTCCATCGAGATGAATGTCGGATTCGTGACAAATCAATATCTTCACTTTCGCATCAGGTGACTCAATTATCAGGTCGGAGCGGCCGATCTCGAAAATCCGATGGTCAACAGAATCTTCAATAAAGTACGGGAATACGTCCAGCGGGACTCCCATGGGCTTGTAGGTTAAGTCTGGATGAAGATTGCAGTCCCAGCCGTAATAGACCGTCAAGTTGCGATTGCCGTAAAGTTCACGCGTCACCGATGGCAGCGCAGCGAGGAATTCCTGAATCGCGTCGGAGCTCAGGTAAGCTGAACTCATTTTTGCAGCAAAATTTGGCATCGAAGGCTCTTCGCGATATTAACCTTGCTCTAAACACGTTTGCTTACTTTATCAAAAATAACCGGAGCATTGCGGTCCGTTGATGCGTACCGTACGAGATGCTAGGCATAACTGGTTCAGCGAATGCTTGCTGGGATGCAAGAGCGAGAGGGCTTAGAACGTCTCGGGGTAGATGACGATTTCGATACGGCGATTGTCGGCTCGGCCGGCTGCGGTTTGATTGTCGCCGACGGGATGATTGGGGCCGTGAGCGATGACGAAGAGTTGCTGAGTTGGCAAGTTGTTGCGTCGAACCAACTGGTCCATGACGGCTTGAGATTGAGCGCCGGCGAGTTGGTACGGGGTGCTGAATTGACCACCGTAAAGTTGACCGGTATCGGTGTGACCTTCGATGCCGATGCGTTGCCGCGCGAACTGGCCGCTGATGTTGGTGGCGATTTGATCGAGAAGATAGCTGCCAGATGAAACTAACTGTGCCGTGCCAGGCGCGAACAATTGATCTGCTGGGACACGTACACGGATCAGGTCACCTTCCCGAACCACTTGGGCTCCGGGGATCTGAAGGGTTGAAGTTGTGGCGGCCATCGAGTTATTGGCGGTAAGTTTTGCGCCGCCACGTTTGTTCAGCGAGGCTTGGATTCCAGCGGCTTGAGATTCCGTTTGTCGCTGAGCGAGCAAGGATTGTTGCAGTTGGCCAGTGGTGTCTTGCAGTTGTTTAGCGAGCAGGTCGGCGCGATCGCGCGAGACTTGCATCTGCTGCTGGGCTTGTGCGAGCTGAGTGGTAAGCGTTCGATTGGTATCGTCGAGCAACTGCATGCGACGCTGCATTTCAGCGAACTGGGGCGGGGCTTGCTGCGCGAGCGGATTGATACCCATCATGGCTTGTTGAGTCGGCTGCAGGGCGCCGCCGCCTGGCATCGTAGCGTAGGGATTCATGGGGTAGGGATTACGATTGCAGCCGAGCGGACCGATGGCCAGACTGCATATGCAGCTTAACCAAATCAAGTTTCGCACCAGCTCACGCATCACTTCGTCATTTCCCTGACACAAGCTTCGTAGTGATTCTTCGACGTAGCCACGCGAAGGGCTCGTCCCGAATACCGAACGCTTTCTAAATAGACGCTTTCGAAGCGTGGCTGCAAGATCAAATGCGAGGCAATTCCCGCCTGGCTTGGCTAGCAACTAGATTGCTACCAGCCAGTTTGCACAGTAAAACAGGGCTTGTTCAGGTAGCGGTTACGGCTGCTGCATGACGGCGGGTTGCCAGAAATGGGGATTGCGCCTATTGTGCAAGTGAAACTGCGAATGTTCCGCAACCTCAGAAAAATAACTCGGATTTAGGAGATCATTCTCATGGCATTTACACTTCCAGCCCTTCCATACGCGCTCGATGCACTTGAGCCGCACATTGATGCCAAAACGATGGAGATCCATCACGGCAAGCATCATCAGGCATACATTACTAACGTGAATAATGCACTCGCTGGCAGCCCTCTGGAGAGCAAGTCAGTGGAGGCTCTGATTGCAGATTTGACTGCGGTGCCTGAAGACAAGCGAACTGTAGTGCGGAATAACGGTGGCGGCCACGCGAACCATTCGCTGTTTTGGACCGTGATCGGGCCAGGCAAAGGCGGCTCGCCGAGTGGCGTTTTGGCGTCGTCGATCGATTCCGCTTTCGGTTCGTTTGACAAGTTCAAAGAATTGTTTGCCGCGGCTGCAACGACTCGCTTTGGAAGCGGTTGGGCATGGCTGGTGGCTGAGGGTGGCAAGTTGTCGATCGGATCGACTGCAAATCAAGACAGTCCGCTGATGGGCAAAGCGATTGCGGGGATCAGTGGTACGCCATTGCTCGGCTTAGACGTTTGGGAGCACGCTTACTATCTGAAGTATCAGAATCGTCGCCCTGAGTATATCGGCGCGTTTTGGAACATCGTTGATTGGGACGCTGTAGCCAAGCGATTGCATGACGCACACTAATTGCGGCTGGTGAGCTGGTTGCAGCGCAGGTTGAAGAACTGCCCCGCGCGGATGTCCGGCAGCGAGCCGC
>JANPLP010000871.1:0-2507 GCA_031426595.1 Planctomycetia bacterium
CGGTGTGCGATTCGCCTTTGCGATTTTGCTTTTGCTTGCCACGGGATAGGTTTCCCCGCTAATCCAAATGTCTAGTTAAATCGAACGTTATGAGCCACATTACGCTTACCAAGTTCCTACGAAACTTAGCCCGCGGCGCTACTTATTAAGCAGCATTTTCCTTCTTGCCGGCTTTGAACGGCATTCCCATCATCTCCAACAACAACAACGCGTGATCATTCTCAATCGCTGTTGTGCAGATGGTAATGTTCATCCCCTGCGGCTTGGTGTACTTGTCCGGATTCAACTCCGGAAATACCAACTGCTCCTGCAGCCCCAAGCTATAATTACCTTGCCCGTCGAAGGCTGTACGACTGATCCCTCGGAAGTCACGCACCCGCGGAAGCACGATACTGATCAAGCGATCAAGAAATTCGTACATTCGCGCCCGCCGCAACGTAACCTTGCAACCAATCGGCATACCCTCTCGCAACTTAAATCCAGCAATAGATTTGCGGGACAAAGTCATGATTGGACGCTGCCCAGCAATATCAGCCATCGCGTCAAACGCAATCTCTAAATTCTTCTTATCCGCCACCGCTGATCCAACACCCATGTTAATGACGATCTTCGTCACTTTGGGGATCGCCATCGGATTCGTGATACCCAACTGGTTGGACAACTCCGGGCGAATTTCGTCTTGGTAGCGCTGCTGTAAGCGAGGGGCCATGGCCGAAAATCCTAGTACATACTCAACAAATTATTATGATCCACTCGACTGTTTGCCGAGCCAACACTATTCAACTATCTATCTTCAATCTAGCCGTCTCGCCGAGCCGAACTGCTGCCCGAACACGCTAGCCAACAACCTCTGCATGCCACGACTAACTATGCGCGTACTTAGGATTCGGCCCAGCCAGAACCCCCATCGACGCACCGCTCTTCTTAGCAAAACGTTCCTTGCTGCCATCCTTCAAGAAACGGACGCCAACTCGCGTTCGCTGTCCAGTAGTCGGACATATCAGCATAACGTTACTTACGCTAACTCCCATCTCCTTGCTCAAGCGTCCGCCCTGCGGATTCTTCGCACTTCGCTTAACATGCTTGTAAGCCTTGTTGACGCCTTCAACGACAACACGACCCTTTTCTCGGTCCAACTTGAGCACTTTGCCACGAGTGCCTTTGTCGACTCCGCGAATTACCATCACTTCATCACCAACGCGGATCAACATCAAACCACCTCGTTTGCCAGGCTGACAATCTTCATAAAGTTTCGCTCACGCAATTCTCGAGCAACCGCTCCGAAAATACGCGTGCCACGCGGATTCGAATCCTTGTCGATCAGAACCACTGCGTTATTATCGAAACGGATGTAGCTGCCGTCGGGACGCCGAGTCGGATGACTGCAGCGAACAACCACGGCACGGACTACCGCTTTCTTCTTAATTTCACTCGCTGAGTTAACACTCTTAACCGAGCAAATAATGACATCACCGATACCTGCGTATCGACGGCGGCTACCACCCAACACCTTGATGCACATCACTTCGCGTGCACCAGTGTTGTCAGCCACTGCCAGTCGTGTTTCTTGTTGTATCATGCTTCACCAAAACCGTCGGTGTGAATCTCAAATCCAGCCGCTTTCAACTATTTGCTCTTCAATCGCTGTTCAACCGGTTGTACCGCCGAGCCCGCTGCACAACCTGGAATCGATCCTCTACTCAGCGGCCGCTGGCGTTTCACCAACCAACTGATCAATCGTTGCCGTCAATTCATTGGAGCTGCTACGGCGAGCTTCACGCAACGCAGCCATATCCACTTCCTTGCTCTTTTCGACCACTCGAACCAGCGTCCAACGCTTCAACTTGCTCAGCGGACGGCTTTCGCGAATCTCAACTAGATCCCCAGAAGCCGACTCGTTATTCTCATCATGCACATGACAAACCGAGCGACGCTTGATGTACTTACCATACTTGGCGTGACGGACGGTGCGGTTAATCTCGACGCGGCGAGTTTTAGCTGCCTTGTCGCTTGTTACCACTCCAATCAAAACTCTAGCTGGCATGTTGGGCCTATAAATCTGTCACTACTGTTTTCTACTAACAAAGCAAATTCACGTCGCCGCGAACGCCTTCCGTTAACTACTTCTTCACCAACCGCGTTCGTTCGCCCTGCAGCGTCCGAATACGAGCTATCAATCGTCGATTACGGCGAACCTCGCTCGGTGAGTCCAATTTCTCAGTCTGCGATTGAATCCGCAAGCGGAACAGCTGAACGGCTGCGTCTTTTGCAGTCAGCTCTAGCTGCTCGTCACTCATCTCTCGCAATTCACTTAACTTCGACATCACAAACCTCTAAGTCTTTAACTAAGCCGGACGTCGGCGAACCAATCGCACTGGAACCGGCATCTTGGCAGCCAATCGTGCAAAGCAAACTTTCGCCTGCTGCTCGGTGACACCACCCAGTTCATACAGTACAGTACCGGGACGAATAACGGCGACCCAGTGTTCTGGCTCCCCTTTACCCTT
>JANPLP010000872.1:0-14716 GCA_031426595.1 Planctomycetia bacterium
TTTCCGAACGGCAACGGAACGAGGGAATCGGCCAACCGCAGCAGACGTATGAAGTTGCCCTTCACGCCCGGACCAAAAACCAATGGAGGCCGCACGATAGATACGGCAAAATCATCGGAAGCCATTTTGATCAAATCACGCTCGGCAATCAGTTTGCTTTCCCCATACGCATCGGTGGGACGGCATTCGGAGGTTTCGCATAATACATCCCCTGCTTTGGGATCTCCGAATACTTTAGAACTACTCAAGTAGACAAAATGCTTGGCTCCTTGCGCACGCGCCAAGGTAGCCAATTGGATCGACTTTTCATGATTGATTTTGAAGTAAAGACTCGGATCGACTTCGGTCATCTGGTGCGCCAAACCAGCGCAATGCACAACCGCATCGATCGGAACGCTGGGGAGATCCTGGCGCGTTCTGGTGGACCAAGCAAACCAATCCGTTCCTTCAACAGGAATCGACTGCATCAACCGGTGACCAATAAAGCCACTGGCTCCTGTTACGAGGATCTGCCTCCTCGTGCTCACTTTGCAATACGCGATTTTTGTCGCCCAGGAGCAAATTCAAATAACTTGATAAAATACTTACACAGCACCTGCGGGAGGGAAGTCGCGATCCCATTTGCTTTGCATGCTCTTACTACTTCCGTATTGAGAGTCCAATAGGTTAGAAAACCAGCGTTGCTTGCCCCCCCAGTTCGCATTCGGACCAGCGGGTGTTTAAAGTATTGGTACTTCAGCTTATGCACGAGTAGGAATCGAATCAGCAATTCGTAGTCTGCGGCAATTTTATAGTCGGTCTTATACACTCCTAACTGCTCATAATGCGATCGTTTTACATAAAACGATGGATGAGCGGGCATGAAGCCATAGGCGAACCGGTTCGGCCGGAAGTGCATGGAGGAATAATAGCGAACGATTCGCGTTGGATCCGACTGAGAGACAAATTGCACATCGCCATATAAGCAGTCGGTTGGGTTGGTCTCAAACTGCTTTACAATTTGCGAGATGGTTGTTGACTCTTCAAAAAAATCATCCGCATTCAGGATTCCAACGATATCCCCTGTTGCCAACCCAATTCCTTTATTCATCGCATCGTAGATTCCCCTATCCGCTTCGCGCAAGTATTTCCCTAGTTGGTCTTTGCGCTGCTCGAGAATCGCCGAAGTTCCATCCGTAGAGTTGCCATCGATGACTATGTGCTCGATGTTTGGATAGTCTTGACCCGCTACACTGTCTAGCGTATCGCCAATCGTCGATGCGTTGTTGTAAACGACAGTAACGATGCTAACTTTGATCGGGTTCAAGTATGTTCCTTGTAAAAGCAATCTGTCATAACTATCGGCGTTTTCAATTAGAGCTGAGTCTTTGCAAATTCCAACGCTTCCCGAATGGATTCGTTGGCAGGCATCCGCTTAAGCAAAAATTCATAGCATTGAATGGCATCAAATGCCTGTTGATTTTGGAGATGCAAACTCGCTCGTTCCGACCAGATCGCCAGAATATCGGGCGCGTGGTTATTGATTTCCTGCAGCCAACGGATGGCCCGATCTAAAGAGATGGTTCTTCCCTTTGCTGCGGACACAGTCAGTCGGCAAAACGCTAAGCCAAAAGCAGGGCTCACCTTTAAGGATCGCTTCAAATCGTTGAGCGATGAATCTGTTGGATCTCCCGCCCCCAATGCAGCCGTCGCACTCAAAAAAGGCCCCATCCCGAGATCTGGCGAGACCTGAAGTTGCTTGGCTGGAGCAATCGACGCATCCGGCTTGTCAGATACTCCTAGGCTCTCCATTAACAAGTTCGGTAAAGGTCGGCTGGCATCTGGAAAGGCAACACCTTTCAGCAGCATTTGCAATTGATAGGCTTCCGGATTGAGTTGGATAGCGAGCGACAATGGACCCTCGATACTCGCACGGACTTTGACATTGCCAATATCGGGCATTCTAACCTGCTTCAACGAAAGCATCAAAACAGATGCCACTTGACGCAGGGACGCGTCAGCAGCTTGTGCACGGAAATCGACCTGCGTGTATCCATCCAATTCTTGCAATTGTTCACTGATAAACGACTGAGCTTCTCTAAAACTTCCAATGATCAAGAAACTTCTAACGATGGCTGCAAGTGACTCAGGACTATGAGGCAACACGGAACGTTCAGACCAGTAGCTTTGAAGCAATTGATTTGCGGCCTCCTTTCCTGCAGCCGGATCCAGAAGTGAATCAGTCTCCGACGAAAAACCGCGCATCTCCATCGTCGGGTCGCGCAGCTCCCGGAACAGCGATTTGGATTGACGGATTAATTCCCATCGACGCTCTGCAGACAAATCATTTTGGAACGACAACGCTTGAAGCAAGTGGAGTTGGCCTAGAAGATTCATCGCCTCCCAGTCTTCTGAATGGATGTCTACAAGTGTCCGAAAGTGTTCTCGCAACGCAGTCAAAGCCGCGTCCCCGATTTCTAAACTTTTTAACTGCTGACGTGCCAGCCATATATCGCTTTTCAAAGCATACGGACCTTTCTGTTTCGCCGCTATCCGCATTGCCTCCGAAGCCTTTTGCATCTCAGCTCGCGACTGAACCAAGAATACTGCAAACTGTTCGGGACCTACCTTCTTACCGCGAGCATATTCGAGATACCAATTGGCTAATCTCTCCGAGACTAAACCCGATTGATATCGCAACTCTGCGTTTGACTTGTCAGTAATAATCAGACGGCGAAGGCAAAGGTGGGTCTGCTCCAACAAGACCTTGCTCTCCAAATGTCCCTTCTCTGACTCTGCTTGACCGATTGGATCCAAGCCAGCGGACGAATCAACGTGCAATCGCTGGGACGAATTCGACAGTCCTGGCTCTACTCCAATGCCAAGCAATATCACGTTTTTCCGAACGATGCGAGCATATTCGCTTTCGATCGCCGGCTGTACGAAAAAATAGCTATAAATCGCCAGCAAAACTGTCACTACAGCAAGGACAATCGAAGGGATTCCCTTGTTCCAGTAATAGCTTAGGCGAGCGCCATACGACGATCTTGAGCAAAAACCACCCTCAACTGAATCTGCACTAATCATTAAACACGAAAAGAAACTGGGAGACTATAATCACAATTCTTCTTCTTAATCAGAACTGAAAATAGATAAACTGGCTGACCGGCCTAAGATATGCAAACACTCCTATCATTGCGAGCGTCAACACAACTACGTTACTAAAAAACCATACAAATGGTCGATTTTCAATTAACGGTCTAATGTAGTTATATACAACATACGCCAAGTAAAAAACAATTAATGTACACAGTGCCATAATATACGTGTTCTCACGTAGCCCAAGTCCTTGGTACTGCCGAAAATCTAAAAGCTTCGTCCAAAGCACCATCGTCTGATGCACATCCTTCGACCGAAAGGGAATCCAACCCACCATTACCAGCAAAAGAGTTGAAAAATGAGCAACTACCCACCTTAACTGATCCGGCCCCGGGATTCTTAGCCTTCCAATAAATCGCTCCGCGAAGATAAGCGAAGCGTGGTACAATCCCCATAACAAAAAGGTCCAGTTGGCCCCATGCCACAGTCCCATAATTGCCCATGTCAGAAACAGCGCCAAATTGCGTTTGCTAGCCTTTGAGGAATTTAGCGAACTTCCAATCCCTTCCCTTCCACTCGTACGTACAACCTTCACCCCACTTAGTGGTAAATAGAGGTAGTCTCGGATCCATGCTGAAAGCGAGACATGCCATCGTTTCCAAAACTCCTTAAATGAGCTAGCAATATAGGGAAAGTCGAAATTCTCTGGGATATCGATACCCATCATCTTTGCCGTCCCAAGAGCAATATGCGAGTAAGCGGAAAAATCAAAATATATCTGAAATCCAAAAAGAAAGCTTATCGTCAAAACATCGAGCGCCGAAAGAAGTGATGGATCAGACGCAAATCCTTCATCGACTACACTCCCCAGATTGTCCGCCAAGAATACTTTTATGAAAAGCCCGTAAAGTATGCGTCGTAGTCCGACGTCAACAAACTCTAATCTGAAAGGCGTCCTTGTTTTCAATTGCTCGATCAGCTCGCTTGCACGTTGTATTGGACCGGCAACCAACTTTGGGAAAAAAGTAACGAATAACGCATAGTTAATAAATTTGCGTTCCGGTTTCAAAATGCCGCGATACACATCGATAGTGTAGCTAATCGTTTCAAAGGTATAGAAGCTAATGCCAAAAGGCAAAAGTACACGATACAATGGGATACCACCAACATGCCCTAACGAATTCCAAATATAATTAATATTTTCTGATACAAAGTAAAGATATTTGAAATAAAAAAGCAAACCCAAGTTGAGGGTCATCGTCAACGCCAAAAGTACGCGTCGTTTTGCGATATTCTCCTTTGGAGTTGCGTCGATCGCAATTGCCGCGAAAAAATCAATCCCCGCCGAGAAAAGCATAAGAATAAGAAACTCAGCCCGCCAGAATCCGTAGAACAACAAACTGGCCAAGAATATGAACCACAGGCGAATTTTTGTCGGTAGTAACCAATAAAGTGGAATGACAATGGAAAGAAAAACAAGATAAGTTACAGAGTTGAATATCATTTTTTGGACACCATTTGATCGAGCGTTGGCGAGAGTGCATCCATCAAAAGCGAGTGACCTTCGTACTGAAAGTGCATGAAGTCATACTCAAGGGTACCCCACAAGCTTGTCGAATCTTTCATTCCCCAATATTTCCCAGGCACGATCGAGTCCAAGTCCAGGAAATGCACATGAGACCAGCGATCCTGCAAATGCTCCATTTGAGACTTGAATTGTCTGTAGGATTCCATGTCATACGGAGGTGACACATCTAATCGAAGCGGCGGAATATAAAGCAATACTTGCACCGCATTGGCACGGGCTATGCCTAGAAGTGAGTCAAGAGCAGCAAGATTTTCTTTCGCGACAGTTGGGATTTCGGCTCGCTTTGTCTGCGGAGTAATCCCGAATACAGTATTTCTAAGGCGATAGCGAAAGACTTCGAATTCTCCACGAAGGGTTGACCTGTTTCTCCATACAGAAACGTTTTCTTCTAACAACGCGTTAAGCGCTGCTTCCGAACGCTCTTGCAATGTCTTGGTTTGATTGCTGACATCGGAATCTCCGGTTTCTTTGGACTGCGCCTGGGATAGGAGAGAATTAAGTTTTAAGTCTAGTGAGCTTTGTCCCGGGGCATTAAGCCCTTGCCTTGCCATATAAGCAAAGAAGTTTGCACGCAAATTATCTTCGCGGAGGTCGTCGTAAAAAATCGGCAACACCACAAATGAAATCGGCAATCGCTTCATCCAATAGTTAAATATCAAATAGTGTTCTTGGAGATTGGCATTTGGAATTGAATGCCCGACTACGAAAGCTTTTCCAGCGTATCGATTACTCGCAAGGCCAACATAGTTTTGCTGCCCCTCTTTCTTCTGGTTTATTCCATGCGTTTGGGAGTTCCCAAGAAAAAGGATCACCTGTTGCTTTGCCGCTTCGACTTGTTCAACAATCTCCTTTTCGAACTTTGCATCCGGTGTACTCGTATGAATTTGCGTACCATCGCGCATCGCGAGACAACTCGCAGTGCCAGTACCTAAGTCGAAGTCCTCATAGGATTTCTTTTGACTGAAGTTCTTAGTCAATATCAGTACCGATACAATCGCAGCAACTGCAATTTGCAAGGTACCGAAGATGTGTTTTGAGGCGGTCAATGGAACTTTTTCAAATTTAGTTGTCCCTGTGCGCATTTTAGTGTTGTCGCCTCAGGTTTGTGATCGCTGGCATAGATTTTGAATAGACTTTTTCGCGTAATTCTAAGTACATTTTGCGATAGATAGCGATTTGGTCCGCTGTTGCTTTTTCATTCGTTGTAGTTAGTAATTGGAACTGAAAGGTTAAGGGTACCAACCCCTCTCGGAAATGCTCATAAATATTCAGCAAAGAAGAACTTAACCGGTTCGTTGGTTTCAATTGTTCATGGCTTCCATCGAATCCAAATGGCATGCCGTTTTCATCGAATAAGGAGAAATGTAATATTGCATACTGCCCCTCCTGATTTCTCAAATGCGACTCAAAAAACGGAAAGCTTAACGGCTTTCCAGTTGAATCCGTTTCAATTTTAGTCGACTCATCGCGGGTCCATCCTGCAGCTAAGTAGCATTCCCATAGAGGATGCCACCCACGAAATGGAAAATCCAGCGAAGCGGTCTGTTGTCCATTTTCGCCAAGGTATTGCCAAACCCGAGAATGTTGCCCCAGCAAATCTGTTCGCCCTCGCGATGGTGCGGAAAAGCTCGACTTGATTTGCCCTAAGACCACCTTTGGCAAATCCTTGTCGCTAGGGAACTGCGCAATCACTTCTCGCGATAGGTTGGGTAGGTCTTTGCGAAGATACTGAAACAGTTCAAACGCACTGACAGGGGTAAAGAGTACCAAGAGCGTGGCTAGCGCGCGAACCAGCGCAGGAGTCGATTTCCCATTTTTGATTTCTAGCGTTCCGACGCCCTGAACGGGATTCGGATCGGCAGAAGATTTGGTTGCTTGAAAGTATCGCAATTCCAAATAATTTAGGAATTGCACCGAGCTCCAATGGGCATATGCTGCGGCAGCGAAAACGATCAGTCCCAAGACGGTATGAACCATCCCCGACGAAAGGTCCACATTCAACCACTCCAGTCCAATGACGATTGAATAGATGCGCAGCAGATTCCCTAAGATGGCCCAGATCGGTACCGTCACGACGGTCAATAAACTTACAAACAGGCCTGCCCTGCCGATGAGCAACATGACCCCGGCAACCGCCATCAACGCATACTGACTATCGACGCCGCTACACGCTTCCTCCACAAACAAGGGTTTGCTTGCCAACTCAATAATATTACCGCGTTTTACATGAAGGATGTTTGTTTCGTCCATCAACAGACTGCACGTGTTCGACGAAAACGCCTGAAGGGATTGGACCAATTTCTTGTCCAATCCTCCCGGAGCGGGGACGGTAACCAACAGCAACCCGCAGATTCCAACGATTCGAAGGATGGTCAGGTTCGAGAGGCGACGAATCCCCCAAAAGAGAATTAATGCGACCAATGAAAAGTGAGCCAGCCAGGGCGAAACGAGAAAAACGGCCATTCCCGACAATAGGATTGAGGTGGCAGTTCCTACAAAACCTAACAATATCCGCTGCTCTGAAGGGTTACCGGCATCAGACTTGCCTTCTTCATATAAAAAATAAGCGGCAGCCGCGAATGCCAATGGGAAGAATTGCAGGTGCTCCTTTCCCCACAATGCAATGCACTCAATAAAAAGCAACGGTGATAGTGCAAGGGCTGGCAGAATAAGCGCAAACCAGTCCCAGCCACTCAATCTCTTAAGCAGAGTCACTGTTGGCAAAATTTGCATTTCTGGGTTGCTGTCTCGAAGATAGTCATGCGTGCAGAGCAATCCTCTTGCGTTTTTCCTCAGGAAAATCTTGACGATGACGATTGATAAGGCAGTTACCCAACACGATCACGTCCATATCCGTTCTCAAAAAGCAGGATATCGCCTCTGCCGGTGTTCGTACGATTGGCTCGTTCTCATTGAGCGAAGTATTCAAAACGATGGGAACGCCTGTCTTTGCATAAAACGCCGAGATCAATTTGTGATAGAGGGGATTGCTCTTGGCGCTGACAGACTGCAGTCGCCCACTGCCGTCCACATGGGTTACCGCTGGTATCTCAGCTTGTTTTTCACGTTTGATCGGAAAGACCTTTTCCATATAGGGCGTGGGTTCATCGATTTCAAACCATTCCGAAACATGCTCCTCAAGAATGCTAGGTGCGAAAGGCCTAAATTTCTCGCGGAACTTGATCCTCAAATTGATGATATCTCGCATATCTGTGCGTCTTGGGTCTGCGAGCAAAGAGCGATTTCCGAGCGCACGGGCCCCAAATTCCATGCGACCCTGAAACCATCCAACAACTTTTCCATCAATGAGCAAATCACACACCGAGTCTACCAACTCTTCGCTTGACAGCCTTTGGTGAGGCAACCCGGCGCTCTGGATCGCGGCCTCGCAATCCGCGTCCGAACTTTCACTGCCCCAATATGCGTGATCTTGAATGAAAACGCGTGGCTGCTTTAAAAGATGATTCCAAACATAAAACGCCGCTCCGAATGACGTGCCATTGTCGGCAGCACCGGCAGGGATGTACACATTCTCGAAAGGTGTTTTCGAGGTAATCTTTCCATTTGCTACCGAGTTCATTGCAACGCCCCCGGTCATACACAAGTTTTTACTTTTTGTCTTAGAATGCAAACGATTGAGCAGATGCAAGATAATCTCTTCCGTGACAACTTGCATAGACTTCGCAATATTGTCATGCCGTTGCGTCATCTCCTCACCTTTTTTGCGTTGTGGACCGAGTTCGTTGATCAGTCGCTCACTATGGAAGGGCTCGATGATCGGTGCCCCGTCATTCCAATTCATCTTGATTCCTCGCTTTTGGTGCACGAAGTAATCCAGATTTAGCTCGAAAGTGTCGCCTTTAGGCCGAATCATTTTGCGAAAGAAATCGGCAAATTCCGGCTCGCCGTAGGGAGCTAACCCCATTACTTTGTACTCGTCACCATAATACGGGAAACCAAGATACATGGTGATCGCAGTATACAGGAATCCAATCGAATGTGGAAAGTAAACACGCTCGAACTCACGCCATGCGTTGCCCTGTGCATAGGCGGTCAGGGTGCTCGTAAAATCACCCATTCCGTCAACTGACAGAACTGCAGCTTCCTCAAATGGAGAAATCAAGAAACCGGCTGCAACGTGGGTTTGATGATGCTCGATGCGATGGAACTGAGCCTTAATGTCCGATCGCGCGACTCCCAGCCCATTGGCCAACTGCTGGTCCATTCCCAGCGTTTTACCTTGACGCTTAATGCGATCAAAAATCGCTGAAAAGTTGGGACGATGCGTTGCAAGGAACGCCAATCGCTTTCCCATATTTGCCCTGGGATTGAACGAAACGGCAACATGGTCCAATTGCGACACGTCAAGATCTGCGACGTCTAAGCAATACTGAATTGATTTTGAGGGAAAGCCTGCCCAATGCTTGATTCGGTTGAACCTTTCCTCTTCCACTGCTGCAACCAGCCGTCCATCAACTACCAATGCAGCAGAAGCGTCACCGTGATAAGCATTTATACCTAGAATTCTCATTTTTTATAACCTTGGTAGACCTTTTTCAGTAAGGCAATCTCGATTTTCACCATAAAATGCCACGAGCCGAGATTCACCTATTTATCAATTAGCCTTTTTCGCCTCGAGGTAAACCGACAAATATGATTCGGAAGCACCTTCAACATCACGTATCTCTGGTATATAAACACTCTCACTATAAGAAAGCGAAAGACAATCCCTGAAGCCATGCTCTTGCAAACGTAACTGAAGGGTCTTTTCATCATACATAAATTTATGCTGATGTGGATACCCTTGAAACTCCAGGAATAATCTCTTAAAAAGGCCTGCTGATCCATACTGCCCTTCCCTATGCATATTAATCGCCCACATAATGAACTGAGTGGACTCAAAAACACTTCCATCAGACTCGAATCCCTGAACATACTTCTTTGCGATCTTATACAAATCAGGAACCACGATCCGAATCGTCCCGTCAGGCTTAAGACAGCGATACGCCTCGCTTAAAAACAAACTAGCCGACTTGAGAGAAAGGTGCTCAAAGAGATGCGAAGCGTACACAACGTCTACCGAATCACTTCGATACTTCCATCGCCTATTTAGATTCATGTAAACACAGTTATGATTACTGTACACAACTGGATTGAACACTCTAGCAATTTTCTTTCCGACAAGCGGGATTTTCTGTAAACTAGCATTAAGCGAAGAATCCGCATTTATCCAACCATCCGGTCTAAGAGCACCGCATCCAAGATTAAGTTTCATACAAACACGCCTCGTATTCTAAATCACTGCGAAAACAACCTGTAAACACGCATTACCCTCGACCACTTCACAACGTTGTCGCTTAAACCAAAAAACCGCTCGCATTAAGCTAACTTAATACTCAACAACAACAAATGTTGTCAGTAAATCGGGACAACAAAGATAATCAGAGCACATCAACGGCTGTGACTACACAGACAAAACAGTGCAACCGCACATACTCGCAATCCGCATATGTATTCGAAGGACCTATATCACGGCAACAATCTATTCGCTACTATTCGGATTCTCTAACACAACGGACTCGAATCATTCCTCCTAGCAATTTAGTCCTACATCCGAACAGAAAGCCTAACGCTTCCAAATACATCGGTATATATAAAACCGTTTCCCGCAGTCCAAGTTGAACGACAGATTTCCGAACAAACTATACAACAATTCATTGGCAACGCACCCCAAAAGCAACCGTAAAACACCTATACGGCTAAAACCGATCGAAGCGTCGACAGCTCTATCTGTTTATCAAATCCAAGTATTGCGATAACATCTGCCTGCCGATCTCTGCCCAAGAATATCTGGATACTGCGAAAGTCTTCGCGCGCTGTCCCGTTGCCTTTAACTCAGCGACATCCGTGGTGGTTGCGATTCTAAGCGCATCGGAAAAGGCAACTACAGTCGGAGCAACTCTCCAACCAAGACGATGCTCGTTTACAGCTGGCCAGGGTGTTCCCGTAGTTGTCAACACTGGCAAGCCTTGAGCCATCGCCTCTGCAATTGCTATGCCAAAGTTCTCAGAATAGCTGGGGAACACAAACAAACTCGCGTTTCTTAATGCATCATTCTTCTGTCTCTCGCCCAAAGGCCCGAGAAATTCTACCTCATTGGCCAAACCTTGGCTTTTGATGATCTTCTCAAGCAACCCTCGGTGCCCCGCCTCGTCCGGTCCAGCAATCTGAAGCCGCCAACCCTTGGGACGCACTCGTCCCCAACATTCAAGTAACATCGGAAGTCCTTTAACCGGATACAATCGTCCGAGGAAAATCGCAGTGCGATCTCCCTTCGCTTCACCAGTGTCGTGGCCTTCTTCAGTAAACAACTCAATTCCGTTGGGTACAACAAAGATTCTGGCATTCGAACACAGGCTGCGCAAAGTCCCAGCTTCAATATCGGAAGTTGCGTGGAGGGAGTTTGCCGACTTCAGATCACGACACTGGTACAATAACCAAGCGATGCGCTTCTTTAACCATTTGTGCCGTCGCGCCCAAGGTTCAAGCATTCCATGCACACTAACAACTCTGCAAATACTCCTCCTTCTACAAATAGCCGCAAGCTGGTGGTGATTGTAACTCCAAAGTCCATTATCATGAACCAAGGACGGATTTCCGAAAGACGAAAACGCTTGTTTTAAAGTTCCGTTCAAAACCCTAATCGCCTTATCACGCCCCCGAAACTCTACTTCGCTTGCCGAATTATCCGCGGTCCAAAGGCCAACGCTTAACCCTTTGTGAGACAATGCACGAGTCAGTCCAAGCACAGAACTTGATATCCCACCGAATGCGGGTCGGACGCTCTCACATGCTAAAAACAACCGTATGTTTTCGCTTAATATCATAACTTCCTTATCTTATTTCACAACTCGGCAGAGAGGAACCACAACCCGTATAGGCAAACCAGCAAAGCATAAAGCTTTTAGAGGCGATTGAAGTTGCAACGACAAAACGACCTACGCGTCCTACTAAATCCGACAACTCTCATCTCCCTAAATCGACAACGTATTAACAACACAAAAAGAATGCAGAGATTGTGCCATATACACTCACAACGCCAGCTATAAGAAAAGTCTTATGGGCTTTTCGAGACTTGCATGAATACTCCGATAAAGATCAAGATACTTATCAGCTATCATTTGGGCATCAAACCGTTCAATGTTTTTGGCTCCCTCTTCAACAAGGTATTTGCGATAATCCCTATCGTTTATTATCTTCAACAGACCAGAACGAATGCTGCTTACATTTAATGGATCGACAAAACATGCTCCAGAGCCAGCAACTTCAGGCATGGAACTACAATTACTTGTGAGAACAGGTCGACCTACCGTTTGTGCTTCTAATATTGGCATCCCAAAGCCTTCAGCAAGAGAGGCAAAACAAAGCATATCACAGGATTCGTACGCGACGACTACATCCTCATCGCTTAGACGTGCGTGGTTAAGGCAGTCGATTCCCGCTTTCTCAATTGCGGAAGCTTGACATTCGGTTAACTTGCCTACCACGATTAGCTTACACGGGATACCCTCTAAGGCGAGAACCAGCCTATCGATATTTTTATTGTAGGCTGTTCCAATTTGTAATATTACTGGGTATGCTTCGTAGAAATCTCGCTGGCACGGTTTGAACCTTGGCGATATTGCAACAGGGATTACGTGAATCTTTTTCGGATCACAGCGTGTCAATCTCAGAATGTCGTTTTTAGACGAATTTGAAATTGTTGTAATATTCCTCGCATACACTGCTGGCCAAGTAAACCACAGGGAACGCTTTAGCCAACCACGGAACCCCTTTAGACGTTCGATATCTCCGCAGTCAAGTATAGTTAATATTGTTCTTCTGGGAGGCAAGGCCAAGGTTACGAAATTAATATCTCCCGTGACATGGTTTATTGCACCTCTTCTTAAAAAGGCGAACATAGCGATAATTACCCTCCGTAGCAGTCCATTACTAATGAAAGGCGCAATCTGCACAGTACTTTCAATCTTTGTCGCTAGTCTTGCACGAACGTCCTTGAAAAGCGATTCGATGCTATAATTTCCGAAGGGACGTGGCTTCCTCTGGAAAAATGTGACTTGAATTAGCATAATGATCTGACAGAAATGATCGACAAAATTTTGTACTTTACCGGATCCACTTCGCTAAACAGTAGAGAGGTCGGCGCAGGACCGTGAAAACCCCTTGCGGCAAAAGTAACCCACCAATAGTTACGCAAATAAAAGTTACCCAACAACTTAATCTCCCGAAATACGATAAGGGTTCTGCGGCCATAAGTGAAGGACGCATGCCTAATGCAAGTCCCATTGCATATTTCCAGGACTGCACTTTACGATACTGAAAGAGCCATAGTGGGTAAGTAAGACCAATTATTTGCAAAGTGATGAACAGATTCAGTCGCTTTCTTTCGTTCCCATTTACAAATGGTTCGATCGCATTCGAAACTACCTTACACAGCTGTCCAAGCGGAATCCGTCTCGTAATAATTGGGCAGGGAACTAGCCTGGGCTTTGTGGCAAAACTTTCGACGGATTCTCCTACAAGTACTATATCCTTCCTGACAAGTTGATGATCGCGTTCTAAAAGCTCTCCGCCAGAACCAATGATCCGGCTTCCAATGTACGTTTGGTACATTTCACTTCCATCCCATTTGTCTGTCGCGAATTCTTGAGCCAAATCAGTCTGAAGAACTATGCCACTGACGAAACTAAAATTTCGGAAATGCCGTGCAGCGACTTCAGGACCGGACCCACAGTTTTCGTACTTGCGGATGCGAAATGCACGCTCATTGGTCCTGAAATCGCAAAAATCGCTTATTATCACTTCTGGGAAGCGCTCGCGTACTATATCGGCATGAAGCCTTTCAAGAGCATCCACACCATTCATCGCGTCATCATTACCCATTAGAAGGCAGTATCGCCCGCGTGCCAGAGAAATCGCAGTGCGTGTATTTACGTCATAGGGCAAAGTTATCTTAGAACCATAGTAAACATATGGGGCGCCACTCGCTCTCAAGTATTCCAAAAGTTCCTGAGTGCGACCATCAGTTGAGCATCCATCTGATATGCAGAATTCGAAATCACTAAACTTTTGGTTTATAAACGTAGCAATGGCCTCAATCAGAAAGGAAGTCCGATTGTGCTGCGGAACACATACAGAAAAAAATGGTTTAGTATTTACAGAACTTTCTTTTGCTTCAATCATTTAACGCGAATCCCGTCATCATTTAGCACCATGCTCCGTTTCCATATCCCAATATACTTACCGCCAATTACAGATTCGATCAGAAAGCAGTCTACTTAACTGTTTCACAATCCTCTTTTGCTTCGATAAACGGACTTACAGGATACAGAAAGCGTTCGAGGGCAACTGCAAACAAATAGATTCCCAGAAAAATAGAAAGGGCTCCTGCATAATCTAGACCGAAAAACCCATCGACACGTGTTCCCATTTTTATTGCGAGCATGTAACACGGGAAAAAGGTCCACATCGCATTGGCCGATATGCGACTCAATAACATATCAACAAACCACAGTAATGAACCGATCAGCAACGCCATAACAACAACTAATCCCCATCCGCCCGCCCAATAGGCTTCAGCAGCAAGTCCACCGCCCATCTGCGTGCGTGTACGTTCACCCATCAGAAGCTTTGACACTTCAAATCCTATGGATGAAGTGATAGGTTTGTTTGGGAATAGTATTCGAGGCACTAATGCCCACAGAACGTCTTTATAAGGTTCTCCAGGCAAACCCGAATCATAGCGATCCATTAAGTACCCCTGGATCGAACTGTAATCTAGCCTTGACCATGTTGCACTCCCAGATGTAGTTGACTCAAACAACTTCCCGTTATCGAATAACTCAAGCGCCAACCGCGTTCGTTCGTACAGAGAGGCCGTGGTCCCGACATCTTCACTACGAAACACTTCTGTTCGTAGATTCATCGGGAATGTTTGAATAGACCAACATTAACGTTGCCAGTAGAATCATCGCAAATGTAGCAAGCTTG
>JANPLP010000873.1:0-6566 GCA_031426595.1 Planctomycetia bacterium
CTAAAAGGTTCACCCTGCGTGGTCGAACCCCCTAATGCAAAAATACGAAATGTACCGGCGGGTTTGAGAACTGAAAAAGATGCAGGGCGAAACAGATGCAAACGCTCAGCACCAATCGAAAACTTGCCGGTCTCCTGGTCTCGCTTAAAAAGTGGGCGAAGGTGATGCAAGTCAACGTACGGATCAAGCGCTGCCGGACGACGGGGCAACTCAAAAACCGTCAATAAACCCTCGGCTAGCAGCAGCGGTAGGAGGCCAACGAAAATTGCCGCGAGGCGTATTCGGAGGGGATATCGCCAGTTTCGGTTGATGCTTGGGTCCATAACGGAGTCGTTCCGCGACCGATAAACAAATGTTAAGCGTTCAGGTCAGCGTCCCGAATTTGGAGAGCTTCCGCCAAACGACATCGACCAGACGTACTTCTCAACATTCTATACCACCGAGAACCCGACAGGCCCCAGTGAGCTTAGCGTTGCTCGCGGAAGGTAACCCACGATAAATAGATCAAACCGCCCGAAGCAAGTACGAACAACACATCCATCGCCGGTGAAGCGGCCTGGAAAGGTGCGGAGCCCTCCATGCCCGCAAGTCCGAGCACGAGGTCGAGTGTAAATAGGAGAAAGACTAGGATGGAAATAACCAACCCAATCAAACACAATGCTTTGGGCATTAACCGACCTCGAAGGTTCGCCGGAATCGTCCGCCAGAAAAGTTTCGGTGCAGTAGCACTTGCGTAGTATAGTTCAACTTACTCTCGTGTCACCTAGATAGCCTATATCTCCTGAATTATGGGTCGTTAAGGTCCACTTGTTCTTCAGGAAATCCTAAAAACCCGCACAATTGGTTCGCTGCAGGGAGTAATCTTCATGGTCAGGGACGTTTTTCGAGCTCAAATGCCAGTTACGGCGGCGCATGCGTATTTTGATCACGCTGCCGTCGCGCCTTTACCGGAACCTGCCGCCAAACGGTTGCGCTGGTATGCCGATCAAGCAAGCCAAAGTGGTGACAAAAACTGGCTGGATTGGGCAGTCATCTTGGGTCGATTACGCACCGCAGCCAGCCAATTGTTGGGTGCTAGCGAACACGAAGTCGCCCTTGTACCCAATACCACGATCGGAATCAATCTAGTCGCCGAGGGGTTCCCCTGGAAATCCGGGGATAACTTGGTTCTCCCAGACAATGAATTCCCCTCGAATTTGCTCCCCTGGAAAAATCTGAGTCGCCGCGGCGTGGAAGTTCGCACTGCCTCAATGCCCGAAAGCGGCGAAATACTCATCGATCGCTTGACGAAGTTAATCGACAGTCGGACGCGGATGGTGGCCCTCAGTTGGGTTGGATTCGCCAGCGGATATCGGGTCAACTTGGCGGAAGTCGCTGAAGCTGTGCATCGCCGCGGTGCGCTGCTCTTTGTCGACGCGATCCAAGGGCTCGGTGCGTTTCCAGTCAATGTGCACGACTCGCAAATCGATTTCCTGGCTGCTGACGGGCACAAGTGGATGCTGGGGCCGGAAGGGGCTGGCTTGCTGTACCTTCGCGAAGAGCATCTCGGTTTGCTGGAACCCAATCTGCTCGGCTGGAACAGCTTGGCGGATGGCGGTTTTAACCCGAAGTCGACAACCTTAAAAAACAATGCGGCGAGGTACGAAGGTGGCTCTTACAATATGGCAGGAATGCTTGCACTGGAAGCCAGTTTGTCACTGTTGCTAGAACTCGGTTGCCATCGCCCGGACAGCCCCGTGGCGACTTCGATTCTGCAAAATGTGCACTCCATTTCAGAGCAGCTTGAGCGACATGACTTTGAAATGTTGCTACCTTCCGAACCGCACCGCAGTGGAATCTTAGGGGTGCGTTGGCCGGGCGCTGATTTAGTTGCCGCCCGCAAGCATTGTATCGCACAGAACGTCATACTAAGCGTCCGCGCAAACCGAATTAGGATCAGCACCCATGCGTATAACAATGCGAATGACATCGATCGCCTCGTCACTGCACTGAACGAAGCGCGCGAACACCACACCCTTTGAATCACCCTCAACAAACGCTCAGCAACATGCCTCAGAAAGCTCGCATCGCAGTCTACACCGGCTCATTTGATCCGGTCACCCTCGGACATGTCAACGTGATCGAACGTGCTTCGAATCTGTTTGACAAACTTATCGTTGGCGTCGGCATCAACGTCGAGAAGAAAGCTCTGTTCACACCCGATGAACGTGTCGAGTTGATTCGCAAAGTACTGTTGCATGTTCCAAACGTGGACGTCCAAACCTTCGATGGCTTAGCCGTTACTTTTGTGAGGCAATGCGAGTCCCGGGTTATGGTTAGAGGTGTGCGACCACTAACGGACATCGCCGGCGAATTCACGATGATGATGGCCAACCGGCAACTTGACGATGCTATCGAAACGGTTTTCTTGATGGCTGACGAGGAATACTCGCACGTTTCCAGCTCGCTAATCAAACAGATAGCGCTGCTTAGCTCCGACGATAAACTGGCAAAATTCGTTCCTCGCGCAATCATCGATCAGCTAAGAAGCAAGATGAGCCAGCATTGATCGTGTCCGTTGAGCAGGCCCAGAGCTTCCGCAGTTACGAATTCGAATGCGAGTTCGTCGTTCACTTGTCTGGACTACTTACATCCGCTTGAGTCAGCCAAATTCTATTTGCGTCTGTATGCTGCTTAGCGGCTTGTTCTTCGATATTCTCGCGCTCATGCAGAATTAATCGGGTCAGTTGATTTCGAGCATCATTGACTAGCGCCAAAAATCCATGCACAAGCCCTTCGCCCTCCAGCTCGCCACTGGCAAACTTGCTCACCGCATCAGCCTTCAATTCCGCCAACTCACGTTGCAATCGTATCAGCTCCGGCAAATCCAACTTGGCGGAAAGTTCCGTCTGCATCGCAGCATTCTCTATCGCCAACACGCGACGAATATACATCGCAAAGCTCGCTTCACGCTTGCGCTGGCTCCAACGTAGATACCATTGCACTAAGAAGAAAGTCCCGCCGGCCAGCGTGGCTGCAATGGCAAGCACCTTCTCCCAGTAGTCGATCGCATCACCGGCGATCAGTGGCTTATTGCGTTGCCGGTACAGAATAGACCCGGAATGCAACGGAAACTCAGACGGTAGGTCGAGCAGTGTCGCATCTAGTGGCGGTCGTTCAGCATGCGCAAAATTGGAGTTGTAAAGCGAATCTAACAGGTCAGTAACTACTTGGTTCGACACGCGAGTGTTCGCAATAAGCAACAGTCGCGTTCCGATCGTGGTTAGCGGTTGCGGTGGTTCCGAGCGATTCACACTGTAAGTGAACGCTGGAATGCGGGTCTCAAACAAGTGCCGTTTATCGGTCATCCCACCGCTCGACGATTCACCCAATTGCAGGAACGCTTCAAGCGAAAGGGCTTCGCCGAAGGGCAAGGCGACTAAACGATAGTCTCTCTTTTCAATCATAAAGTCAGCTAGCACCGATGGAAGAGTTGACACAGTGAAGATCGCATCGGGCAACTGCTCAGCGTTCGTTTCCATCAACTGCTGGTAGTTCATCGCTACCGCCCGGTAACTCTGAGGTTCCGATGCTGACGATGCACGAAGTCCCGCAAACTTCAGAACCTCAGTCGCTAGAATCTGCGTGCCACTTCCAGCTGGCCCAACGTTCACTGTGCAGCCTTCAATCTCGCGAAGTCCAGCACTTTCAATTCGTTCCAGTAGCGACGGCTTGACCAGCAAATGCAAAGGTTCAATATGCATCGCGGTTAGTTGACGGACTGTCGGCACATTCTCCGTAGAGATTCCACCTTGCACAAACGCCAAGTCGAAGTCGCCGTTCTTTACACCTTCGACCGCTTCCTCGGAGCCTCGCGACGGCTGGACCTGAATAACAATGCCGTGCCGCCGTGCTTCTTTGGCAAACTCGAGCGCCAGCTTGTGCCTTAGTCCAGTTGCATCTCCCGCCGTCATCTTCAGCGTCGGAGCGGGCGACGGTTGCGTCGGACGCAACCACCAGAGGCCAGTCAGCAGCAGCCCGATCGCCGCCGCGAACATCGCTAATTCTTTTACATAGCGGTGCATGATCAAATACTCCCGAGCACGAAGAACAGGCTACGTCCGGCTAAAGTTTGCATCGGAGAGCAATCGATCGATTTAGACAGCATGCTAGACATGTAGGAAAACACCGATTTATACAACCTCAAAAGGCTCAAGAGCATCACTAGAAAAGGCGCCGCCAATATAAAGACTGCGCTAAGATCGGAGCTGGGGATTGCGGGTCAAGTCAACCGACATAGGATTCAGAGCCTCCCGCGATCCCCCCTTCATCTCCATGGCGTGCGTACGGCTTCGATCAGGCATAATCCGGCACTATTTGCTGGGCTCAGCAAAGTCTTCTGCGAACACACTTGCGTGCGGCTTAAATCGTGCGACTAAAATGGTGCGGCTTAAATATTGTGTCTAAGAATTCGATTCTGAAACCAATCTCACTGAACTTTACTCACCAGGACGAGCAGGATAGCACAATCCTCGTCTATCAATCACCGCATTGTTTTGCATTCTTGGCCGAATCGCGCGTCCGCAGCCGATCATTTTTAGCTGGAAGAATCGCCAATGTTTCAGCCTCAGGCCAAGGCTTGTTCCCGTTAGGGCTGGATCTCGAGCATCTTTAGCAGTCACTGGGCGTGCTAGGCATGTCGGACGAGTATCAACGCAGTAGAACCGGATAGTGAAAAAAGTCGCTAAGTTGAATGGTTGCCCTGTCGCCGGTAGCGCATGTGAGTGCCTACTTTTTCTTGTTCGGATTGACAACCGCAGGTGGATTCGCTCCTGCAGGTGGATTCACTGCTGCAGGTTGGTTCACGGAAGCGGGTTGCGAAGCCGCGGTATCGCGAAGCTGAAAATTACGGATCGGTCCGCCCCCAACAAACACCAACGGACCAGATTGCAATCGTCCTCCAGCCTCCGCCGTACGATCCCAAGGAATCGCATAAGCCGCAAACATGCCACTCGTTGCATCCGTGACGTACACCAAACAATTGCCTGGCCTCGGGCCCACACTGATTCCTGTCGGAATAGCAGTTCCCGTGACCAACAAAAATTGAGAATTCCGACCGCCCCCGGGTAGTTGCTGGAGTACGTTGGTGAAGTACCTCGCTCCGAAGACACCAACACGCGGGTAATAAACCAAGCACTGCAGATCACCAGTAATAAAGTCCAGAAAGAAAATGCCTTCCGCATCCACGCCAATCTGACCTGTCGCAACTGCCATGGTGGAGCTGGTCGCAGCAGTCGAAGCATGCAACAGCGGCAATGGTACATTCGCGTTCTGCCGCGCACTTCCCATCCAAAAACCGCTCGCCACCGCCACAGTAATACACAGTCCCAACGCAAAAATACCCGCAAACACTTTCGCCCAAGAACTCGACTTGCTTACGTTTACAACTTCAGAACCGTCCAACTCTGTTCCAGCAAACTCTGACATGATGGCTTCTCCTGCGACTATACGTTGGTCTGTAGCGGGTGTCGCAAACAGACTCCGATAAAAAGTATACCGCACGTGTATACAGATATACAGAATAGAAATCCAATCCAACTCAGCACGGCACCAAATTCAGCTTACCTTTGGCTGCTCAACACGCCTAGCCGCACTCAACTCAGCACCATCCACCCCTCACTGTTTAGCTGTCCCCTTCAGCTTCGCAAATAAATAATCTTGAACCGACAGGTGCACCGCATCTGGAATTTCGGGGTAGTACAACTCGCACTCAACCCCAACCTCCCTGCATCGCTCCAGCAACTTCACGCCAAAATTCGAGGTGTGCGTAGGGTCTTTCTGATCTTGCCCTAGCGCTGGCGGTGCTGAATAGTACATAAAGATCGGAGGATCATCAGAGGTAACCAGCGCATAAGGTGAATACTCCGCGATCCAAGGAAAAATGGTATCCCGCTTCGAGAGGAATTCGTCGAACTGCGATAACTTCTTGGCGGGGTCCCCCGCAAATCCAAATGCATGACCTCCATAACGACTGTTGGGTGTCCACTCTTTCATCTGCTGCGGGTCAAGCGTCGTCTGCGCCCCAGTAACCGCGGCACAGAGCAATCGAGTCGATTCGCGAGCTATAGCATCTTGGCTCTGCGGGTCTGCTAAGTCGGGATGAAAGGCAAGCCACAACGATGTGCAAGCACCAGCCGATCCGCCACTCGCAGCGATCCGATCTTTGTCGACATTCCACTCAGCCGCATTGCTGCGGACCAACTGCAACGCACGAGCCGCGTCATGCAACGGACCCTTTACCGGCGGAGTCACTCCGTCAGCCGTCGCCTCAGCGATGAATCGATACTCGACCGACGCGACCGAGATCCCATTTCTCAGCATGGCAGGCAACATCGATGACAAGCCGCTCAACCGCCCACCCGCATTCCAACCTCCACCATGAACAAACAACAACACCGGAGTCGGCGTGTCCGAGGCGGCCTTCCAGAAATGCAGGACCTGTTTCGGATGCGGTCCATAAGCTACGTCATAGTAAGTCGGGTTTGGTAACGCAGGCTCTTTCGCAAGCACCTGCTTCGCTTCGCGCT
>JANPLP010000874.1:0-9988 GCA_031426595.1 Planctomycetia bacterium
GCCGACGAATTTCCGAGAATTGTTCCATGGTCCGCAATACCTCCACTGCCAGCCGATCTGCTTTAGACGATCAATTTGAGACGGCCCGGAACAACTCGGATCTCCAGCGGCAATACACCTCCAGGATCGCCGTCCAGTTGGTAGGGGATAGGAACAGGTGGACTCGAGCCCACTCCAGCGGCACTTTCTATCGTCATGGTAGTCGCCACTGAATGTGAGAAATCGGCTAGTCGTTGGTGACTGCCCCACCACAACCGACTCAGATAATTGAAACCGCGGAGCATGCCGGGTTGGCGAAAGGTACACACGTCTAGCTTTCCGTCCAACGAGTCAGCTTGTGGACAGAACTGAAGATTTGCGGCGTAGCGTGGCAAGTTAAAAATAAACGTCCACGCGCACAGCTGTTCGCGCACCCCCGCGCCAAGCTCATCGCATTGAAGAATTCGAATTTGCGGAAATTGGTAGCGCGAGAGTGTTCGCAAAATTGGTGCTGCGTAAGACCAGCGATTGATGTGGCCTTTGCGAGTCGAGTGCATCGCTTCAACGACGGCCGCATCAAACCCACAGCTTGCCATCACTAGAAACATTTTTCCATTCGCCAACCCAACATCCATCGCAATCGAGCGGCCGGACCGAATCCTTGAACGAACGGCTTCAATGTCGTTAGTTAAGCCTAGATGTTTGGCCAAGAGGTTTTCGGTACCAAGCGGAAAGATGAGCAGCGGCGTATCCGCAGTTATGCGGTTGGCTAGCACAGCAGCTGTACCGTCACCTCCTGCCGAGATCACCGCACGCAGTTGGCATGCGCTATGCAGCTCGGCGGCTCGCTGTTGAATCAAGTCAAGATTCGAGCAGAGTTCGACGGTGTAACCATCGCTAGTCAATGCGTCTCTCAAGCCATGCAATAGCACTTCGCGCGACACAGCCCCTGACTTGGGATTTGCGGCAATGAGTATGTGTTGCTGCAGACCTGACATGGCTATCGCAAAGGTTAGTTACTGGTTGAAGGCTCATTCATCACACTGCGTCCCGCCATCAAATCGCGCCCGATTCAATCATCTGCTGGCACATTTCGCGAACCAACTTCGGATCGGCGTTGGGATTCTTCTTTTTAGCAGCACCTATCAAAGATCCAAGCCCCTTCAAATTCCCGTCGCGTACTTGAGCGACTACTTGCGGGTTTTCAGCTAGCAGCTCGCGACAGAGGGTCTCAATTTCGCCGCGATCAATTGAGGCGATTTCCAACGCCTGCTTGGCCGAATCAAGGTCTGCGGTCGGGTTTTGTAACCAGTACTGGAAAACCTCTTTGCCTCGACTGTTGTCGATAGCCCCCTCATCGATCGCTTGTAGCAAACTGGCTAATCGCGACGCCTCAAGTGGGAAGTTTTCGATCGTCCAGTCTTGCTCCTTGAGCGTCCGCATCACATCTTGTTGCACCCAGCTACTCACTCGCTTCGCGCTCGCACCCGCTTTGACTGCTGTATCAAAGTAAGCCACCACACTGCGCCCTTGCGAAACAATCACGTCGGCGTCGTAGGGTTTCAACCCCAAGTCACTCTCGAAGCGGCGTCGAATGGCAGCGGGCAGCTCAACATTCGAACTTGCAGACTTCATCTGCTCAGCTGAAATCTTCAGCGGAACTAAATCGGGGTCGGGGAAGTATCGATAGTCACTCGATTCTTCTTTTTCTCGCTGCGCGACCGTCACTCCAGCTTCGTCATCCCAGCCGCGAGTTTGCTTGGGAGCTTCTCCCATGAGTTTTCCAGTCTTCTGCCACTGATCGTATTGCCGCTGAGTCTCGTAAGTGATCGCTCTTTCCACAGCCCGGAAGCTGTTCAAGTTCTTCACTTCAACAATTGGAGTTGCCAGCGTGCGTCCATCCTGCTCAATATGCAAATTGACGTTCGCATCGGCTCGTAAGCTCCCCTCCTGCATGTTGCAATCCGACACGCCAAGGTAAGTCAACAGCAATCGCAGTTCCGTCAGATAAGCTTTTGCAGCCGCTGCGGATCGCAAGTCAGGAAAGGAAACGATCTCGAGTAACGGGGTTCCGGTTCGATTGAGGTCGATGCGACTATCCAGTTTCCCAGCCGCTTCGTCGTGCATACTCTTCCCAGCGTCTTCTTCCAGGTGCGCGCGAATCAATCGCACTCTTAATGATGCCCCTTCGTTCTCGGGATCTGGAAAATCGAGAAAGCCCTCTCCACAAATCGGTTGATCGAATTGGCTGATCTGATAGCCTTTCGGCAAGTCCGGGTAGAAGTAGTTCTTCCTGTCCCACTTGGTGATCGACGCAATTTCACAATTCAGCGCCGTCCCTGTTCGAATCGCAAGCTCGACCGCCTGAGCATTCATCACAGGCAACGAACCCGGCAGTCCAAGACAGACAGGGCAAACCTGAGTATTCGGAGGCGCGCCGAACTCGGTCGAGCAACCGCAGAACAGCTTGCTCACCGTGCTTAACTGCACATGCACTTCCAGACCAATGACAATCTTGTAGGGGACGGCCGACATCAATGCTGCTCGTTCGTTATTCAGAAGTAAGATCCACGGAATCCATTATCGCTAGCCGTCGGAGCGGGCCTGTGCACCTGAGATTTTTCAATCAGCGCTCACTTGCCGCCTCACCGCCTTACATTGTGATGCTCCATGCTCAAATCGACCAGTAGGCAGTGGGAGCGGACCGCGCTGCATCAGAAGTCGGCTCTAGCCGCCAACTCCAGTAATTCGGCTCGGTAAGCACGCGATGATCACGCGTCAGATCACTCACCAACTGTAATTCGCCTGCTTGCGAAATCCGCTGAGTTTCAGCATGCCGTCGGCTGCGATTTCCAGTTGCGAGTAGCTGTTGTTATCCACTCCGGACCCTTCGATCATAGCGGCCAGCGTGCAATAATGGACTCCGTCGATCTCTTTGTAGTCATTCTGATGACTGTGCCCCTGGAACACGGCAGCCACCTTTTTTGATTCGGAAAGTAGCTTGCGAATCTCGCCTGCGTTCTTGGCGCAATGCGCGCTCTCACCGTCCAATCTTTGGTGAGCAAGCACGATAGTTTTTCCCTCCGCCTTCTTCAAATCAGCTCGCAGCCATTCCACTTCCTCACGCGGGATACTTGCGTCGTACCACTTCGAATTCTTGCGCCCGTATGCTTCACCATCCGAGCGGAAGCACATGTCGAGCACTACAAAGTGGTAGCCCTTTCGATCGAACGAATAGTATGACTCAGCTTGGCCAACCTTACCTAAAAACTCCGCCTTCGTTAGCATGTCGACGCAATGATTGCCGAGCACGTAGTGACGATCCGCACAGACTGCTGCGAACTGCTTATCGATCTCTTCGAGATACTTTAGCTCAACTTCTGGAGTATCGGCGGCATCAATCAAATCGCCGAGTTCAACCATAAAATCGGGTTTAACTTTCTCAAACTGCGCGGAGGCTTCCGCAAATTTGGTCAGCGTTTCTCGGTAATATCTTGTGCCAGAGGGTTCCTTATCCGCGTGATGCATGTCGGTAACCAATGCTACACGCAGGTGCGGCCGATCTTCAGCCGCACGCAAAAGCTCGTTCCGAAGCAATGGTCCTGTCGTTAACCAGAGCGCCCCACTTTGCAAGATCGCACGACGTGACAGACGGTGGGTGGCCGGGATAGCTGGTTGAGGCGACATGTTGTTTACTTCAATGACTAGGTAGTGGCGGCGGAACAGGTGGCGGAAGCGAACTTGCTATCGACTTGTCGCTCTGCGCTCTCGCACGCCGAGTCAACAAGTAGATGGCTCCGACCGCAATTGCTATAAGACCGATTGCAAAGAGCGGTCGCACGGCTATCCAGGCAACAGCGATGGATATAAGAGTAACTATGGTTCCTAGTAGAAATGCAACCATGAATGACATCGTGCCCACCAAGCTCCCAAGTGGCGGGATGATTCCGGCAAGTGTTTTAAGCGGGCCTGTGATCAACGAAAATCCGACAATCGAGAGCACCCATCCGCCGATGCGTAGCAACCAAGCCGTCGTGGTATTCTCGAACTTGAGCGAGTTGAACATATCCACTGTGCTAACTTTGCCGAGCATTAAGTGGTCAATCGATTCCCCATTACTGGTTTTGAAAGGCGACAACTCGGCTCCCGCCTGCTTGGAAAGTACACTCACTTCGGTCGGCATCACCACGCGAAAGAAAATGCGAAGATCTCCAACCTGCGGTTCATTACTGATCGGTACTGCCGCGCTGTAATACAGACGCGAGCGGTCTATTCTAAAGTGCTGCTTTGCCGCTTCATCGAGATTTGCGAAGGCCTTGGTTTGATCCACAGGCAGCTCGTTCCAAGAGTTCATCCTGCGTTCGATGAGGTCGGAAGACAATCGGTAAGATCCCACATTCCCCTGCTGCGTAACGCGATCCTGCGGTGCGTATCGAGGCGTCGGGTTTTCATGCCCTGTTCGCTCTTCAAAACTGTCACTGTTCTCCCGACCTTCCTTCCATTGACGCTCGTAACGATAGGTGGTCACCGTCTCGCGACCACCGCCGAGCTTGTCGCGAGTTTTCGATTCTTTATGCTCAACCCACTGGAACATCTCAACCTTACGCTGCAACCGGAGCGCTTTTTCCGCAACGCCAAACTCTGCATCCTCCAGCGTCTCTTCGGTGTCGGCTTTGCCCGTGACATGAATCAACTGACCGTCACGCGTTGGATCAATTTCGAACGGATCCGCTACTTCAACAACAACTTTCTCCGCCTCCGCCAAACCTCGCGAACGATGCACCGTGCGATACTCGTTCCAACCGACGAGCAATACCGAGCCGGGGACCATTACTAACCCGATCAGAATTCCTATGAACGAGTTCGCCATGCGCGAAAAAAAGCCTTGCCGGACCGTGCGCGTAATTTGATCAACCATAGTTGGTTCCGCGATTGAAGACTGTCTTGGTGTTAGTTAGTGCGGTGCTTATGGTAGCAAGCTGGCAGCGTTTGTTTCGAGCCCACTGTGCAAGGAAACTATTTTATTTGGTGGTGTCCAGCACAACTGTGCTCCCGAATAAGCGATCATGCACTGTTCGTCGCATTGACCCTAAAATCGGAATGGCATTGACCACTAAAAAGATCTCATCGACCCATCCAATCACGGCATACAGGAGGTTCATCTGAAGCGTGAAGGTGATCACTGAAACGGCAAAAGCCCAGATGGGAGCGTTCCGCATCAAGCTGCGCAGCAATCGCTTTCGACGACTTAAGCGCAGACCGTGCTCATCGACAACGCGCAATTGAAATAGATAACGTCCCGGCGTGCGCCAACCCTGCCACTCAACCCATGCCATCGCCGCCGGTATGGCCAATGAGAATAAACTGATCAAGCCCAGGCCGTAATCAAACAAATACTTGAAGGTGCTATCCGAATACTGTGAGTACCTTGCGATCATTGAAGGAATCGCAATCGGCACCATCAGCAGCACTTGCAAGAGATAATCAACCGCTAGCGCCAGAGCGCGGTTCAGTCTACCGGCCTTAGTAACACCCACCGGCGCAATCGCACTCAAATCGTTATCCAGACTTCGGTAGTCAGCGTAACGCTGTTCCGGTTCTTTCGCCAGCAATCTCTCCAATACATGCCGCCAACGCTCAGGAATTTCGGGCGGCCATTTCTCGGGAAAATCAATCTCCGCCGAACGATGACTTGCCAACTGGTCACTCAGCGACTGGCCGGAGAGCGCGTAAGGTCGACGGCCAAATGTCAACTCAAACAACGTTATGCCTAGCGCGTACATATCGCTCTGCGCCGACGGGGCCGCACCGTCTGCCAACTCGGGTGCCATGTAGCTAAGTGTGCCACTGATGCCTACGTTGGATTTCTGATCTGTTTGCGCTAGCCCAAAGTCACCTAGCTTTACAGAATCATTGCACGCGATAATGAGATTGCTCGGCTTGATGTCACCATGCACTAGGCTCAAGCGAGTCGCCTGATCTAAAGCCGACGTCACCTGCCTGGCGTACTTGATAACTTGCGAATACGGCAGCGGACCTTCGATCAGTAGTTTGTCGAGCGTTGGACCAGGTAGCAACTCCATAGCAAAAAATGGATCGCTACTATCTCGACCGACGTAGAATATTGTAACTACGTGCGGATGATTCAAACGCGCTTGTGCAACAGCTTCATCGAGCAACCGAGTTACTCTTGATGCGGAACTGCCCTCTGCTGTCGTGCAACGCATGACCTTTACTGCCACAAAACGTTGCAGGGATTCGTCGAGCGCCCGGTAGACTACTCCCATCCCACCTTGGCCCAACATCGAGACCAACCGAAAATGACCAAGCCGCTCACCAGACCGATCACAGCCCTCCTGCAGTGAAAGCTCGCCGTGCGAATTGCTTGACCCACTACTCACAAAGGACAGTGTCTGCGACGCGTCGAAGGACGCTAACGAAATTGCTCGACCACATTCTTGGCAAGTTCCGCGGAGGCCGTTAAGTTGCACATCGCTTCCGCATGCGCAACGGAAGTACGAAGGCTTCACCGCGACTGACACCGTTGCTTCGGGCTCACTCGGTAATTGCACGTTAACTCCACCTCTAAAGTTCTTACCGACCTATATACAGTCTACCCAATCGGGCTCCTCCTGCCATCATCCCCCGCTCAAAAACCATGTATGCACCAGCTTCATCTAGAGCTTGTCGCCTACGAAGCCTTGAATTCTTGTTCGCGGTCAAACCGCCAAAATTGACCGCAAGAAAGTTTGCCTCTATCATAGGGGTTCGTTCTGCCCCGTTGCCCTCCTCGAATTCATCGAAACAAGCCGCAAGCGAATGATGGAAAATTCAAACCGTTGGTTGTTGGCTGCGTGGCTCCCTAGCCTTGCGTGCACATCCCTGTTATTCCTCTTGGCGGCATCGGGGAGCGCAGGCGAACCGGATGCCGAGCATCGAGCACAGCAGGAACTTTATTTTGAAAACGAAGTTCGACCGTTGCTGGCACAAAGCTGTGTAAAGTGTCATGGAAGCGAAAAACAAGAGGGTGGTCTCCGACTCGATTCGCTCGAACATATGCTTAAGGGAGGCGACTCCGGTCCAGCTCTTTTGCCCGGCGCAGTTGCCGACAGCTTAATCATTTCGGCGGTGCGATATCAAGATTTTGAGATGCCACCGTCCGGCCAGCTATCCGAAGAAGCTCAGGGAGTTCTTACGACCTGGATTGAAAACGGAGCGGTCTGGCCGAAGCGATCCGAAGCTGGCTTGGAACTGCGTGCGCGATCAGGCATCACTGAAAAAGACAAACAATACTGGGCGTTTCAACCGCTAGCTGAACCCAAGATTCCGTCACTCGGCCGGAACGTGCAAGCGTCCCGAGCTCGCGGTCCAATCGACTCGTTCATCATCGAGCGACTTGCCGCAGCAGATCTACAGTTCGCCCCCGAAGCTGATGCGAGAACATTGCTACGCCGTGTGTACTTCGACCTTGTTGGAGTTCCACCTACCGTGGATGAAGCAGAGGCTTTTCTAACTAGCGACGATCCACGCGCTTACGAGAATCTCGTGAATCACTTGCTCGACGATTCACGTTACGGCGAAAAGTGGGCGCGCCATTGGCTCGACTTGGTACGTTACGCCGAATCTGATGGCTTCAATCAAGACGCTTATCGATCGAATGCTTATCTCTACCGCGATTGGTTGATTGAATCACTCAATAGCGACAAGCCCTACGATCAAATGGTGCTCGAACAGATCGCTGGCGATGAACTTGATCCCAACAACCCCCAGTATTTGGCTGCCACGGGTTATCTTCGACATTGGATCTACGAATACAACCAACGCGATGTGCGAACGCAGTGGTCAAACATTCTCAATGATCTAACCGACGTTACGGGCGAAGTTTTCTTGGGCTTGGGGGTTGGCTGTGCCCGCTGTCACGATCACAAGTTTGATCCCATTCTTCAAAAAGATTACTATCGCCTGCAAGCATCTTTCGCAGGGTTTCGGCCGCGCGACGACCGTTCGTTTGCCACCCAGTTGCAGTTGACTGAATACCAACTCCAATTGGCGAAATGGGAGGAAGCCACCGCCGAACTCAGAGCCCAGCTCGCTGCAATCGAAGATCCCATCAAGCGATCGATCGAAGAAAAGGCAATTGAAAAATTCCCAATAGATGTCCGTCCGCTGCTCCGCAAATCTTCCACCGAACGAAACGGCTTAGAAGAACAGATCTCACATTTGGCGCACCTACAGACACTTGAAGAATGGAACAAACTTGACTTTTCAAAGTCATTAAAGGGTGAACAAAAAGAGAAATGGGAATCGCTACAGACACAATTGAAGACCTTCGATTCGATCAAGCCCAAGAAACCACTCGGAGTTATGGCTGCCGGAAACATCGTAAATCCGCCTCCTCCAACCGTGATCCCTTCAAAGTCGCCCACCGCCGAGCCGATCGAACCAGCCGCGTTCGAAGTCTTTGGCGCGCTTTCGCTGGATAGCTGGCAAGGGGCCCAAACCTCTACAGGACGCAGAACGGCACTCGCTCACTGGATCAATTCCCCCGAGAATCCGCTGCCGCATCGCGTAATTGTCAATCGAATTTGGCAGTATCACTTTGGTGCCGGACTCGTTGAAAACGCGAGTGATTTTGGACGTTTGGGAGTTCCTCCAACACATCCTGAGCTACTCGACTGGATGGCCTCTTGGTTCATTGAAAACGGACGCAGCTTCAAGCAGCTTCATCGGTTGATCCTCACTTCAGGTGTCTACCGACAGGCATCCCAAAACCCATACATGGTCGAACAAGGGAACAAAGTCGACCTTGCCAATCGATTGCTTTGGCACTACCCAAGCCGTCGATTAGACGCCGAACAAATTCGCGATGCCATGCTCGTCAGTTCCGGAAAAATAGATTGGACCGCAGGGGGGCCTGCTTCAGAACACGAGAGCTTCCGCCGAAGCGTTTACACCAAGATCAAGCGAAACAAGCCCAATTCGCTGTTGGTAACCTTTGACGCACCTGATGGCAACGCAAGTATCGCCAAGCGAAACGTGACAACCACTCCCATTCAATCGCTACTTCTCACTAACTTTGATTGGCCGCTGACGCTCGCTAGCTCCATGGCTGAAGCGATACAACGCGATGCCCATAATCCAAGCGATCAAATCAAAATGATGTATCAGCGGTGCTTGCAGCGCGAACCACTTCCATTCGAACTTGACCGTGCCACTGCTTATCTGAAGGTAAGTAGTCACGATTCGGATGGTTTAGCTGACTTGTGCCACGTGCTCTTCAATACAAGCGAATTTCTTTACATCGATTGACGATGGGCTAGCGAAACACCGACTGGCTGCGGTGCGCATGCCGCTCAACAGTTCTTTATCCGAATACGACGCAACGCACTGCGCCGACCGACCGCTTCTTCTTGTTTAGCGGCCGGCAGCTTGCGAACAAGCTCTCCGTACAGTCTTGCATACACGTACAGTCTTGCATACAAGTGGGTGCAAGTGGCTAGTTAAGCGCGCTCAATGCAATCAAGCCCAAAACCCCCAGGCCAGCCCCGAGAATAGCCTGATATTCACGATTGCGAAGCCACTGAGATGCCGACCAACCGGTCAGCCATTGGGCATTGAACTTGTACGGAATGAAGCGAGGAGTCTGCCGACAATACTCCACCCACTTCGTCGTGAATGCTTTAGCAAGATGCTTTTCTTCATGCACTACCTGGAAGTAATAAAGCATGGACATCGGAATCGCGATGAAGGAAACCGACAACCAGTCGCTCATAATGAACGCAAATCCGTACATCATCAAGAACGACCCTAAATACAAAGGATTGCGGACCAACGCGTAGGGACCGACCGTTGTCAATTGATTGTATTTATGCAACGTACCCGCCGACCAACTTCGAATCGCGAGCCCAGCAACGATCAGCGAAACGCCCAGCCCGCTGTTCCAAATCCATACCTTCAAAGGACTGGTCGGCGGCGTACCCAATACGGTCAAGTTGAAGACAATCAGTGC
>JANPLP010000875.1:0-4956 GCA_031426595.1 Planctomycetia bacterium
CCTGAGATGATGTTGCGCGCCCCGACCGTCGCTCCTCCGATGGTGTTACCCAGTGAACCGCTGTCAATTTGCACTCCAATGTTATTGGGCAAAGCCAAGTCACCCGCTGCGTTAGTGCCGATATAGTTACCGGCAATGGTATTGGTATTGGAAACAGATAGGACTCTTGTGATGAGTACCCCCTGTTGCGCGTTGCCGCTGATCACGTTTCCGGCACCGGCGGCAGTTCCGCCAATCGTAGCAGTGGCCCCGTTGGTAATCTGAACACCAAGGGTGTTGGCGATGGCACCAGTCCCTGCTGCATTCGTTCCAATAGAGTTGCCGCTGATAGTCAGACCTGTCGCGAACCCAGCGAAAATCCCAGTCGTATTGCCACTGATGATGTTCCTCTCTGCAGCAGTCGTACCGCCGATGATCACATTGGTCGATTGACCAACTTGGATTCCAATCCCGTTGCCAACCGCTGAATCGCCGAGAACATTGGTTCCGATCAGATTACCTCGGACAGTGACCGAATCTGCATTCGCGAAAATCGTGATCCCGCTGTCAGCGTTGCCGCTAATGACATTTCCACTCCCGCCTTCTCCGATCTTGTTCAAATTGCCCGTAACCCAGATGCCATTGCTATTCGTAGCCAACGTGCCGGCTGGGTTCAGGCCGATCCAGTTGCTAACGACTGTGTTGCTATTGGAGCGAACATCAAGAGCCGCAACGAAGCCCGGCGACCTGGTTAGGGATAACCCTTGGATAAGGCTGCCCGAACTGCCTACGTCGAGATAGAGCATGGTGTTTCCGGCGACAAGCGAAGCGCCGCTAATTTCAATAAGCGGCGTTTCGACATATCCCGGTTGGCTTGTGCCGTCGATCGTCACCGTGCCAGTGATGATAGGCAATGCCGAAGTCAGTGTGATGGTATTCGCACCGCTGCCAATGGTGAACAGTATCTGATCAGCCCCCCCCGCGGCGTTAGCAGATGTTATCGCCTGTCGAAGGCTGAAGGCACCCGCGTCGCTGGTGTTGCGAACGACGTAGCTTGTTCCAGTTAAGTCGTAGAAGGTCGCATCAGGGGTGGCACTGAAGAGGTTGCTACCGTTGCGCTGCGGGTAATTGATGGTATTAAAATCTCCGCTGAGATTGCCGAAAGTCATGAACTGGAACGATTCAGATTTATCCGGGATGAAGCCGTTGAGCAGAGACACGTTCAGGGCACCAGCCAGCGTTGCAGTGCCAGAGACCAGGAGCCTATCGAAGTCCGGCGTAGTAGGATTTGTTCCTTGGACTTCGATGTTCAAAATACCTGATGCAGTCTGCGTGTAGTCACCGGTGATATTGATGATGCCGGGCGACGAACCGGGGGTGATGTTGCCAGCGTTGCTCAACCCAAAAGCCGCTTGCACCGTGCCGTCTCCTTCTAACGTCCCGCCAGCTAGTACGGCCATTGCTCCCGAGAGAATAATTTCTCCGCTGGAAGCCAGTGTAATGTTGCCGCCGCTCAAAACCTGCGTCACAGAAGCTCCAACTGTGTTCCGCAACCTACTCCCTGCTCCAGAGACCGTAACATTGCCAGCGACAATGAAGTTAAGCGATGGAACGAAGGTAACATCCGCGCCGGCGATGATCGTAAGGCTCGCTCCCGCACCGACGCTTTCGAGGAGTTGAAGACCCGACCAACTACCCGAACTAGATACGGTCACATCCGCTGTGCCTGTTAGGGCGACGATCGGCGCACCAATCCCGCCAAATCGCATGTTGCCGGTGCCTGTCGTCGTCCAAGTACCTGCGGAAAGCACGTTCGTCACCGAGTTATATTGAGTTATCGTTCCAGTGAAGGAAAGAAATCCGGCCGAGACCTCAACCGTACCCGTGTTGTTGAGACTTGCCGTCACGTTCACCGCTCCCCCACTCAAATTGCGATTTATCGTTCCAGCATTGTTGATACTTCCCCCTATGTTTCCCACGCTAGTTAAGAAGACTCGCCCACCAACTTCATTCCCTAGGGTTCCAGTAATAGGACTCGAGTTCTGAAGTGTTAACGTTCCTGAAGCACTGTTGGTTAGACTTCCAAAGTCCGGAGTCCCTCCACCTGAATGATCAATAATCATGGCTCCTGAGTTGGTATAGGAACCGCTAACAAATACAGTTCTCCAACTGCCCCCATTGATACTCACGGACCCGCCAAAGCTGGCAACGTTTTGCGCCTGCAAGTCCAAGCCTCCCTGAAAGGATGATGTGCCAGTACTCGTCGTGAGAGAAGTGAGCGACCCTAAGCTGATCCTCTCGGCGGAATTAATGCTTCGAACGTTCGGCCCACCCAAGCCCGCATTCGAGAAGATCGTCGGTGTGCCCGGCAGATCGGGGATGATGGCGTCGTCGTTTACCCCCGGGACACCAAGATCCCAATTGCCTGCATCGTTAAAATCTCCGCCCCCAGCGGCAATCCAAGTAACCGTCGCTAAGACTCGTCGATCTTCGAGCAATTCAAACCGTGGGCGAATTCTATTTCTGGCGATGACTTCGCGCAGCGTTCGTTGAAACATGTTGCGTGAAAGAAGCTTGGCCCGTAATGCCAACATTGTTTTGCGGCTGAAAAACATCCGGGATAGTCCTAAACAAAGTTAACTGCAGTTGGACGAAAAGTCTAAGCTTGGTTGTGGCTTCTAAGCACGTGTACCTGAGTCTTTAGGGTTAATGATCAGCCGGAACGCACTAGCGTCAGGTTTCTGCCATTCAGTTAATTCGAAAGACTGTCGTCGACGTGCTTAGTGGCAGTATTTCAGCGTTTTGCACGCATTCCCGGCAAGGAAAGTCCATGTTTGCAGTGCAGAACACGTCTTAAGCTTTAGTATATTAAGCTCCAACGTTAATGGTGCGGCGTCCCGCTTGCAATGCGCGTCCTGGATTTAGGATTTGAAATACCCCACCTTGGATATAAGAGCCCATCCGCGCTTTGATGCCGCCATAAATTCAAAAATATTCCGAGAGGGCGGCGCTCTATCTCCCCGATGTCGAGTCTAAGCAAGGGGCGTAACCAAATCTCGCCGCGACTTTTCGCGGTGTGAGTTTTCCCTGAGAACGCGCGACAACGAATTGCAGCTCAGCCTTGCTTTAGAAACAAAGCAGCTAGTTCCGTCGCTGACGTTGTACCAAAGTGACTGTAGATCTGCTTGATACAATCGTTGATGATATGCGTTGACACTCCTAACGCATTTGCGATCTGTTTCCGCGAACGACCATCCAGCAATAAGTAAAGAACTTCTGTGTTGCGCACACTTAATCCACTCACTTCCGTATTCTCTGGCTGACTGAATGGGTTGTTCTGCAACCAGCTTATCCCTGCGAAAGCAAGGTCGAGAATGGCACTATCCAGTTCGCTGAAACTAGGCCTGCCCGATTTTCGAAACAGTCCGATGCAACTCCAAACCTTCTTCGTCGGATATCGAACGCCAACAACCCACTCATCGATTTGAAGTTCACTTACCATTGAGGCTCTTAAATCGCTATCATGCCATTGCTTATCGGTCCAATAGTAGGGCCTGGATTTACAGACTTGAATCTGCTTCTTGAGCAGCGGTAAAAATGGCATCCTGAACCACTTCTCTGCTTGCTTCCTCATACCCAGTTGAAAAAATGCGACTCGTTCCTCGTCGCTCAAGCCGTGAAACAACATAGCAATCGGCATCACGGGTTCGTCGGTCTCGGGATGCCCTTGACCCCAACTCCAAAACCCGAACTCTGCATCGAATGCTTGGCAAATGAGCCCGATTGCACTTTCTCTCCGCCGTATGAGATTGCATTCCGACTCCAATGCAATCAGGTCAGCAAGCAGTTGTTTCGCGTTTTCAACCCAATCTGTTGTGTTTGTAAGGTCAATATTACTAAACGGAGGTTTTGTCATTTTATAGGCCGCCTAAAAATCGCGAATTTTAAGCTTGTTCCCATGTAGGAATTACTGGCGTCTAATGAGAGTGGTAAATTGTAAGTTAGACGCAATGGAAACTGGTAACTCGGGTGTCAATCTACCGCGGGGTTCACCAATCGTGTGCAGCCTGAAACTGCTTACGCACGCCGCTTATGCATGAACAGTGAGCGGTGAGATTCGCTTTCAATGAATCTGTACCTTTGTCAAATTCACTACCAACGCCGCCTGTATGTCGTGGAGCTTATGTTACGACACATCGCTACCGCATCAACAGCGCCCATAGCAATTTAAATAATAGCGGAATGGGATTGTTGATTTTTGCCAAGAAAAGAGGGAGCTCAAGGCACAATATGAGTGGTTCTTATTACTTCAATTGGCATACTGCGCACGAAAGAATGCGTAGTAATAATCCTGAGAATTGAGATTTACGCTCCGCTAGCCTCGCGATGACTCTTTGTCCGACGAACTTTCTCGTGCGACGCTTTCTTCGCGCAATGACCAATTAGCGTAGGCTTTCGGTCGCTTATGCAGTCGCGTCGCAATTGTCTTTGCTTTCTCATCGCCACTTAAACAGCTAGGTCGCGCGAGTCCTTCACGCTACTTAGGTCGCTCGTCACGAGAAGGCTCGAGTTTCGGATTTGCCCAGGGACTGAATGGAATTGGCAATCGAAAAGGGAACCGGTCTGGCAGCTGAAAAGGGAGTTTTGGCAATCGAAAAAGGCACCGCTTTGCGAGGCGGGAATGTTAAAATGGGTTGAGTTGATTCCGTCTGTTTGAAGCGCAATTCACCACTGAGATTGCGATTCAAGTACCGAGTTAGAGCTGCTTTTTGGCGGAGCTCTTGCGGCTTTGCTGGACCCGATAGCTCTCTTCCTTGTCGCTGATCGCGAGGATCTCGACACGATGAGTTAATCGATCCAGCAAGGCACCTGTCATTCGCTCGTCGCCAGCCAGCGTTTGAGGCCACTGAGCGAACGGTAGATTTGTCGTCACGATGATGCTGGTTTGTTCATAGCAACGGCTAAAAAATCCAAACA
>JANPLP010000876.1:0-5069 GCA_031426595.1 Planctomycetia bacterium
TCCGAACACAGAAGCCAGCGCTTCCATCCGTCGCCGGATCCATTCGCGTCGGAACGAGAAGTCGACACCCGATTTCTCATCCACGCCCGCCAAGAAAGCTCGTCGCACACACCGCTGCACAGCATGCACGATACAAACTTCACTAGCCACAAACTGTTCGTCCCGACTCGGTCGCGTCATTGATTAGCACTCCTGTATTCCCATCAATATAACGCCACCAAAAACGCTGCGTCAACCAGTTGGTGGGTGGCACCAATTGCTTTTTCTCGGCGCACAGATCCAACAGCCGATCATCCAACTCAGCCACTCGCTCGCAACGAGTCGAGTCCAATAGACGTTTGTCAGCTTTAATACGTTTCGCTTGACGATAAACACCCAGCAGACCGTCAGCCAATTTGCGATAGTCACGATTCTGTGGGTCTTGTAATGTCAGCTTGATGGCTTTGCGGATCAGGTGCGCCCAACATTTTTGCGGCTGATCAAAATCTTGATAAACGGCCGCATGGTGGCTCACCAACACCCTAGCAAACGTTTCCTTGTTGAGTATCTGCGCTAGCGTGTCGCCGTCTTTGTGAACTCCGTAAAACAACACCGAGAGCTTCTTGTTCAAGAACGCCCACACGCTATTGATGCTCCACGACGTCTCATCTCAATGCACTACGGCCGAATTGGCCAAGAGAGTGCACAGGCAATCGAACTCGTTTTCCCACGCTCGCGACAACTGATTGAGCAACGCATCGGCCTGACTCTTGCGAAGCTTCAGTTGCTCAAAGAACGCTAATACTTTACACGCTTTATCGATCGACACCCCAAGCAATACACTTGGTAGGCCAACGCAATGAAGATCTCTTTGCCAAACTCGCTCCGCCCCAAAAGACCCGCGGACTTTCCACAAGCGTTACCGCATCGATAAACCTCATGCGCTACCGAGACTGCTCGACCGCTCTCCAGCCGCCAAGCAACACGTGTATGCGATAACTGACAATCTTCGACCGCCACACCGGCCGGGTAGTTATCCCTTGTAAGGTTGTGTCCCCACAGAGCCTTACTCCGTTTCGCCAAGCTCATCCCGCATACACCGAGAAAACGGGTTGACCAACAACTTCGCTGACATCCATTGAACACCCGAGCCATGCCTCAAAAAATCCAACATCCCTGTCCGCGTTCGAATGGAATTTCAAAATATTTTGAAATCAGCTATTGAAGTTCAGACCGTCGCTGACCCCTCAGGCACTAAGTTGTCGCAGCAGCAAGTTCTGCCGAAGAAGCCTTCGAAGCTTCTGGCACTTCATCGTCCGCACCAATTTGGCTCGGGTCAAATCCAAACCAACCCGATACGATTAAGTACAACTGAAAGAATACTGGGACCTGGAATAAGACCAAGAACGTTGACAGCATCAATCCGAAGGCGATACTCGTGGCCATTGGCACCAAGAACTGGGCTTGGAATGACCTTTCTAAAAGCATCGGTAGCAATCCACCGATCGTGGTAACACTTGTCAAAAACACTGGGCGTAAACGGCGTCGCCCCGCTTCCAGCAAAGCTTGCCTCTGATCGATGCCACTGCGCACTCTGGCATTGATAAAGTCCACTAACACAATCGAATCGTTCACAACAACACCGCTCAGCGCCACCAACCCAAAGAAACTGAACAAGGTAACTTCGATTCCCATAATTCCGTGCCCCCAAATTGCTCCAATCACACCATAGGGCACGATGGCTAAAATGATGAGCGGCTGGAAGTACGATCGAAACTCCACAACCAACAAGACATACATCGCCAGCAGAGCTAAACCCGATCCGATAAACAGGCTTTGAGTCGATTCTTGAGTCTGTTGCTGCTGACCTTCCCATCGCACGCCAACTGATGGGCACGCCGCGATCATTTTAGGCATAAACTCCGACTTGAGCTTATCGATGACTTGTTGAGCATTGGTTTCGGTGGCGTCCAGATCCGTGATGATCGTGATCGCTCGCTGCTGGTCGAGTCGATTGATTTCGGAATACCCTTGGGTGACTGTGATGTCAGCCAGCTCGGTAATGGGTCGTTCAATATTGTCGGTGCCCCGCACTCGGATTTCTTTGAATTGAGCAAGTGAAGTACGCTCTTTCTCCGGATAGCGGACCATTAGCTTGACTTCGTGGCGACCGCGTTGCAGTCGCATCACTTCTGCGCCGTAATAGGTATTGCGAATCGTCTCCGCGAGATCCGCAGAGGTGATTCCCATCGACTGGGCACTGTCCTTCACACGAATCTGAAATTCTGTTTTACCTGGAGTAGCGTCGTCGCGGATGTCGTAGACGCCACGATAAGTTGCCAGTTCCGCTTTAGCCATGGCTACCGCTTCATCCAGTTGGCTTTGCTGATTCCCAGGCGCGAGCAATTTGAACTCGATCGGATTTCCTCCTGGTCCCAATTCTGCAGAGTCGAAAGTTACACGTTCGGCACCTGTGAATTCACCCGCCTCTTTCCGCCACATGTTAATCAATTCGGTACTGGTCTTGGTTCGCAAGCTCGCATCATGGAGCTCACAGATAATCTGGCCCACGTTGCTCCCGTTACTATTCTGAGTGGAGCCGAGGGCACCCTGAGCCGTCACTTGGCCGACTTGCCGGAACGTTAACTTGACCGGTCCCTTGGGTTCAAGCGGATCGGACGAGACCGCAGCGAGCACTTCCGCGCTAGCCGTTTTGGCCTGTTCTTCAAACACCCTTTCACTCACCGTTCGAATCGCTTGCTCGATGCGCTTCGTCGCGGCATCCGCTACTTGGACAGGAGTCCCATCTGGATAGACGATCTGCGCGAGGATCTGATTGCTGTCCGTCTTCGGAAACGCATTGAAAGGAATTCTGCCCGAACGAACCATTCCGAAAGTGATCAGCAACATAGCGATTCCTACCGCTACCGCGAGCAGCGGATACTTGAGTACAAATTTTAGTACTGGAAAATAGAGTTTCTCTCCGACCCAGTCCAAGCCGCTTCCGCCACGATGGCTTATAGCATCCAAGAGTCTCCCCAGCGGCTTAAAAGGTCTCGACAGCCACCCCAGAATCTTGCCAGGGAGCGTCTTGGCTTTCTTGGAATCACCATGGGCAAGGTGAGAAGGCAAGGCGGTGGAGGCTTCGATGAGCGAAATCACAAGCATCGCGATAATCGCTACTGGCATTACGGCAATGAACTTCCCCATCACTCCAGATACAAAGAAAAACGGAATAAATGCGATGACGGTCGTGGCAACCGAGGAAAAAACGCTTGGTAGCACTTCAGCAGTCCCTTCAATGGCGGCTTCGACATATCCCATTCCCTCGCTTCGTCGTGAATAGATATTCTCGCCAACCACAATCGCGTCATCGACGACAATGCCGAGCGCCATCAAAAACGCGAACATACTTAACATGTTCAACGTTTGCCCGGTTGCCAGCAGTACCATGCCGGCTCCCATCACGCTGATTGGGATTCCCATCGCCACCCAAAACGCCAAGCGAAACTCAAGGAATAAAGTTAAGAGCACAAACACCAACAAGAGCCCCTGCAACCCGTTGTCCCTGAGCAACCGCATGCGGTCGCGCACATCGACGCTTGTATCGCCCCAGACTCGCAGCGAGAAGCCCGCAGGGATTTGCGCTGATTTGGCGAACTTATGAACCGCATCAGCCATCGTCAACAAGTCCTCTGCACTGGTGCGGTCAACGCTAATCACCATCGCTGGCATACCGTTGACTTCATTGATGTTGGAGGAATCATCAAATTCGTCGCGGACTTCACCCACGTCGGAAATCTTCATAACGACTCCGTTGGGCTGTACAATGATTGGCAGATTCTTAATCTCTTCTCCCAGCTCGCGACGGTTCTTACCTCGCAATAGAATCTCTTGCCCTTCTGCTCGTAGTTGTCCGCCTGGCATTTCAATATTTTCACGACGCAGGATTTGAGCTACGCGAGAAAGAGTTAAGCCATACTTCCTGAGTGTGCTTTCTGATAGTTCCACATCGATTTGAAATGGCTTGGCGCCCAGTAGTGTCGCTTGGGTGATTTCTGGTAAATCAAGCAGTGCGTCGCGCACGGACTCGGTCACTTCTCGCAACTTCATTTCCGCGTCGCGATCCTCGGAACGCGGACCGATGACTGCCAGCCGGATCGCAGGTTGACGGAAAGTAATTTGTTCAACTTGGGGGTCTTCAGCCAACTCGGGAAAATTGGAAATGCGATCTACCCGCGAGCGCACTTCACTCACTACTTTCTGCACATCGCCCACATTCGAATTCAGTTCTATAATCACAAAGCCAGCACCTTCACGCGCCACGCTGACTAAGCGTTTGATGCCATCTAGTGCGCGGACCGCTTCTTCGACTGGCTGACAAATCCCTTTCTCAGCATCTGCGGGCGAGGCGCCGGGATAGGGCACCTGCACCAGCACCACTTCCAATTCAAATTCAGGAAAGGTCTCTCGTCGCAGCATCATGAAGCTTAGCGCGCCGGCGACCAACACGCCCATAACCATCACGTTGACGCCCGGTCCGTTTTGCACCGCCCATCTAACCAACGACTTCATCGCCCGCTCCAAAAAATGAGATCATTACGCCGAAATCACTTGCCAGTCACTCGCGGTCACTTCACTTCTTCGACAACTCAACGGTCGGCACACGGATACCATCTGTGCCATCGCCGCGCACTCCCGGCAAGGGCGATACAACCACGAACTCCCCCGCTGACAACGTCCCCTTAGGCACCTCGCAAATCCAGTACTCTGCATCCTGGGTTACCAAATCCTGGGTTACCAAATCCTGAGCTACCAAATCCTGAGTTACCACCCCACCTTCCTTAGTCGCCAACTCATTCTTGTCCGATTCCTTCTTGCCAGATTCACTTGACGCTGGGATCGTGTACGGTCCGATCACCTGAGCATCCTTAAGGAATTCGAGTCGTCCAGCCTCCCACTCCGCGGGGATAAGCGATTGCTTACGACCATCATCAGGCGTTGTATCTGAGGCTGTTGCCGCATAGACCGCTGATTCATCGGCGCGCTTGACGTTCTCTTCGGTAGAGCTTGTAACAGACGTCGGTTTC
>JANPLP010000877.1:0-1698 GCA_031426595.1 Planctomycetia bacterium
CATGGAGCTGCGAATCTCGCTAGTGCTGAAATGGCCGGTGTTGTCGGTACGTTCACCGAGTACGAAAACAATCGTGAAGAGATGATGCGAGTGATGCAAATGCATCGCAACGCAGTAGAACAGATCGACAATACCGGACCAAACTACTTGAAGGACGCGGCCCGTGCTATTTGGGACAAGGTTCTTGAGAGCGGGCGTCAAAACGGTTTTCGAAACGCACAAGCAACCGTGTTGGCTCCGACCGGTACGATCAGCTTCATGATGGATTGCGACACGACGGGAATCGAGCCCGACATCGCGTTGGTCAAATACAAGCAGCTTGCCGGTGGCGGGATGATGAAGATCATCAACCAAAGCGTCGATCTCGGGCTGCGAACACTCGGATACGACGATGCTCAAACGCGACGGATCGTTGACTACATCCAAGAACACGACACGATTGAGGGAGCTCCCGAGCTAAAGAATGAACATCTGAGCGTATTCGACTGTGCATTCAAACCGGCCAAGGGAGTTCGCAGTATCGAATGGCGTGCTCACTGCAAGATGATGGCGGCGGCCCAGCCATTCCTGTCCGGAGCGATCAGTAAGACCGTGAACATGCCGGCCGAATCGACAGTCAAGGATATTGCCGATGCCTATTTCTGGGGATGGGAACTCGGACTGAAAGCGATCGCAATCTATCGCGATGGCTCCAAGCAGTCTCAACCGCTTTCGACCAAGTCGGAAGGCCAGAAGGAAAAGGACAAGATCGTCGAGAAGGTAATCTACAAGCCGCGGCGCGAACGTCTCCCAGATACACGCCAGTCGTTGACTCACAAGTTCAATATCGCTGGTCACGAAGGCTACCTCAATGTCGGGCTTTATCCCGATGGCCGGCCAGGTGAAGTCTTCATCACGATGGCGAAGGAAGGAAGTACGATTGGCGGACTCATGGATAGCTTCGGAACCGCAACTTCGATTTCGCTCCAATACGGTGTACCGCTCGAAGTCTTAGTTAACAAGTTCAGCCACACACGGTTCGAACCGATGGGTCACACGACGAATCCAGATATTCGAATCGCTAAGAGCGTCGTCGACTATATCTTTAGGTGGCTCGGAAAAACGTTCTTGCCAACGGAAGATGCTTCAGTCGCAAAAGAATTTGACAAAGATGTTCCTCCAGCGTCGGCCGCTCGTGTGAACGCTACGGCTCACACGGCTTCAAAGCCATCCAATGGAAAGCACCAAGCCCCATCGAACGAAACAGTAGCCGAACCTAGCATGGTCACCCCGACATTCGTTGGTTCTACCAGCGATGGCGGAATGAAGGCCGAAGCAGTTCGTCAGAGCTCGAACCCAGGAAGAATCGTGAGCGGTTTTGCTCTCGGTTTGCAACCCAACAAGAGAAGCGAAGTGCCTGAACATAAGGTAGCGAGCTTCCAGTCGGACGGTCCAGGTTGCGACAACTGCGGAGCAATCACTGTGCGAGCTGGCAACTGCTACCTTTGCTACAACTGCGGTAATAGTCTCGGTTGCAGTTAGGTCGCCTTGACGGATGCAACTGCAATCGTGTGCGTCTCGAACAGAATAGGAACTTGGTATCCGCCTCTTCCTATTTTTATGGGGGCGTCTGGTTTGCGGTCGCGACGACCCGTAGGATGGGCACTTCTGCCCGTCCAATAATTTGTTATGGGGACGGGCAGAAGTGCCCGTCCTACG
>JANPLP010000878.1:0-3306 GCA_031426595.1 Planctomycetia bacterium
CGTTTGGATTGTGGCGGTCATCGCGACCAGTCGAAATGCTGCTTCAGAATTCGTCGTTGCGCCAGAGTCGTATCACGCTCAGCCTTGTCTCAGCTGGATACGATTTCGGCTGGATACGGCTCGGCGCACCAAGCTGTAGAAACAGAGCCGTCTTTCTCAAATGCGTTTACTTTGCAGGTCGCATTCGAGCAATCAGCGAACCCACAACCACAGGTCAGATAGTCTCCCTTGAGCACTGTCCTTGATGCTTTTCAAATTGAAGTTGCTGAAGCGCCAGCGCAGGTCGGGCGACTGCGTGCGGAGAAGAGCTGCACCTGGTCGAATATTTGCGTCTAAAGCCCACAATGCCACCCTTGTAGGAAGGGTTGTCAACTTGTGCTAGGGCGGGTTCGGTGTGCGCACGTTCACGGCAGCGTTGCCAACTTAATAAGCACTTCATGGAAACTTAAAATTTTGAACAAATTCATCAAACGCTGGGAAAGCAGCGTTATGCGAGCAAAAACGATGCTAATGGAGGAGATCAACGCGTTGCTGCAGATAATTGGAACGCCATGTGCCTATGGGGTCGACGTGAAAGGTGGCACATTTCGTGAGCCACCGCGGAGTTTCCGGCTTACAGGCCCCTCAAGAAAGGTGAAGTTGCAGAGTATGTTCGATGTCAAATGGCGGAATCGACAGTTTGCATTGTGTTTCTTATTTCTAGGCATTGCTGCCACGGCGACGCAGAGCTTGCGAGCCCAGGATGCAGCCCCCCCAGCAGAGCCAGCGGCAGCGGCTCCAGCGGAAGCGGCTCCGGCCGAAGCGACACCGGCCGAAGCGACACCGCCGGCCGCACCTCCAACCTTGGAGCAGCGTGTGGCGGGTCTGGAAGCTTATTTTGGCAACATCGATCCGGCGGCTCCTTTAGGGGAGACTCAGCTGACGATCGGAGTTGCTGGTCCTGGTCACAACGCATGGTTGATGACCAGCGCGGCGTTGGTGCTGTTCATGACCCTGCCTGGTCTGGCACTCTTCTACGGTGGTCTTGTTCGCAAGAAAAACGTTCTGTCGGTGGTCGCACAGTGTTTTGGCTGTGCGGGTCTAGTGACGATCCTGTGGGTTATCTGCGGCTACACGATTGTGTTCGGTGAGCATCCGGCGACGGGCGCTACGAACCCGGTCCCTTGGTTGATTGGTGATTTGGGCAAGCATCTGTTCATGAACGGTGTGACGAGTGCGCCTGATACCGGTTATTGCTACTGGGTTTCTGAAAACGTTTTCGCGATGTTCCAGATGATGTTCGCGATCATTACCCCAGCTCTGATCGTGGGAGCGATCGCGGAACGGATGAAATTCTCTGCGATCATGCTCTTCATCACTCTGTGGATGTTCGTAGTTTACTTCCCTCTAGCTCACATGATCTGGGGCTTTGATGGTTTAATGAATGGTGTTTGGAACGGCGGAGCATCGATTCGCGCAATCGACTTCGCTGGGGGAACTGTGGTTCACATGAGTTCTGGTTGGAGTGCCTTGGTACTGTGCTTGATGCTCGGACCTAGGAAGGGTTTCGGCAAGCAGCCAATGCCACCACACAGCATGGTGCTTTGCTCGATCGGAACCGGTATGCTCTGGGTTGGTTGGTACGGCTTCAACGCTGGATCGGCTCTCGCGGCGGACGGCATCGCTTCCAACGCATTTGCGACTACGACCGTTGCCGCAGCCGTTGCCAGCTTCGTTTGGCCTTTGATCGAGTACATCAAGAACGGCAAGCCTTCGATTCTTGGTTTCTGCTCTGGTGCAGTTGCTGGTTTGGTTGTGATCACTCCAGCCGCTGGTTTCGTGACCATTCAAAGTGCGTTTTACATGGGCATTGCCGCGGGTGTTGTGCCTTACCTGGCATGCACGGTTGTGAAGCGAGCCTTCAAGTATGACGATGCACTCGATACCTTCGGCGTTCACGCAGTGGGTGGAACGATGGGTGCGATCCTGACTGCGGTTTTCGCTGACAAAGCCGTTAACGGTAACTTGGGAGCGGGTTACGCACTACAGAACGGACTTTCCGAAGTCATCGACAACGGCATGCTGTGGATGGAGCAACTCAAGGCAATGGGATTGACGATTGCGATGTCCGTCGTGGCCACAGTCGTGATTACTTTGATCGTGAAAGCCACTATTGGCTTGCGTCCGACAGAAGAGAACGAAGATATCGGTTTGGATTTGATTGAACACGGTGAAGCGGGGTACGAACACTTGTAACTTCAGCGACACGTTTCTCATTGTTCCATTCATCCACATTTAAGGCGATATCATGAAAAAAGTAGAAGCGATTATCCGAACGTTTAAGCTCGAAGATGTTAAAAACGCACTGACTGAAAAGGGCATCAACGGGATGACTGTCAGTGAAGTTCGCGGATTCGGGCGTCAAAAAGGCCACACAGAAATCTACCGTGGAGCCGAGTATGCCGTGGACTTTGTTCCCAAAGTCAAATTGGAAGTGGTCTGCAAGACCGAAGAGCTCGATTTAGTTGTCAGCACTATCATGACCGCCGCCAAAACAGGTCAAATCGGCGACGGAAAGATTTTCGTGACGGACATCAGCGCAGCGATTCGGATCCGTACGGGTGAAAGCGATGTAGCCGCGTTGTAGTGCGGCACTGCTCAACTCTCAGCTGCTATAAACCTACCGCGGCCGGCTTGCTTAAGTCGGCTGCGGTTTTTTGTTGGCAAGCTCGCTCAAAAACATGTGCGAATCGTTTGGCCGGGTGAGCGTATCATGTGTCGGGCAGCGATTCCAAAGCTGGCGTTCCTAAGATTCGCTCTTACCTTCAACTTGGGTGAATGGTTAAAATCGTGCTGGCAAAGCGACGCCGCATGCCGTTGTTCGCCCAACTGAACGTGCGTTTCCGATAGAAGCAATGCCGCGGTCGAAGCACCCGTTTTCGCTTGTCGGAATGTTAGATAGAATTTGGCGGTCGTTTTGAACTTCGATGAATGATTTACAGTAACCCTAAGGATTTTTTCATGCCTCGCCCAATCGTTCCCGGCACCGCCGACTATCGCAGTTCGGTGCAAATGTTCCGCATCATGAAGATCGCTCAGCGCCGTATGAACGACCCCTCGATCGGCGGTACCAAGCGGAAGAAGGCTGAAAGCAAATTCCGAGAGTATCGTAACGCCCTACATGGCCGCGATTACTGCACTTCGACAGAACCTCAAGTCGACTAGTGCTTTGTCCAGATTAAATTTTAGCGCGGCACGCTCTGTGGCTTTGCGATGGGCATAGCTAATGTCGCCCATATTACGCCCTTCGCAAAGCCTCAGGGCGAG
>JANPLP010000879.1:0-2537 GCA_031426595.1 Planctomycetia bacterium
ACCGCTGAGGCAGATGATTCCTTCGTTGTACTCTTCCAACAACGCGTTATCGATTCGCGGCTTGAAGTAAAATCCCTCGAGACTTGCCTTCGAAGCCAATTTGATCAAATTCTGAAAGCCGGTCCTGTTTTTTGCGAGCAGCGTGAGGTGGAAAGCTGCTTCCTTGGAGCTGGCCGCATCGCGCACAAAGCGGCTGCCAGGGGCCACGTAAGCCTCGTAGCCGATGATCGGATTTATCCCTCCCGCTTTCGCTTTTTGATAAAACTCGAGCGCGCCGTGTAGGTTGCCGTGATCCGTCAGAGCTAGCGCGTTCATTCCGTGTTGCTTGGCACGATCCACCAATCGTCCAATCGAACTCGCACCGTCCAGTAAACTGTAATGGCTGTGACAATGCAGATGAACAAACTTGCCGCTCATGTTTCCATCCCGAGGTAAGAGAAGCACCACCGCAACCTGTCCGCTGTGCGAGTGCTGACCCAGTTTATCGCAGCCAGAATGGGCCCGAAAGACGCTTGTGTTCAGCGTCCGTCGGCACAAAGCCACTAAGTGGTTAGCTCGAAACGAGTTCGGAATTCTCGACTAAAGCATCGATTTCTTGCACAGAGTCGCGACCCCGCACCACCCTGGAAACGTCCAGACCCTTAGCACACTTATCGACCACCCTAGTACAGCAAGCGAGATAGTCCATGACTGCGTTCCGCTCAGAACTCATCACTTTAGGCCAGCGACTTGCATGTCTATAGAATACAAACTGTCACTCGCAGTGATGAACAGTGTTTTTCTATCTTTGCCGCCGAAGCAAACATTCGCGGTCCAACCTTCCGGAACGGCGATCACTTGAATCTGCTTACCTGCCGCATTTAACACCGTCACACCTTTGCCAGTTAGGTATAGGTTGCCTTGGCTGTCGATCGTCATCCCATCCGAACCCATTTCGCAAAACAGTTTTCGATCCGTCAAGCCGCCATTTTCCGCAATTGCAAAACGATAAGTTTTACTCGCCCCGATGTCCGCCACATAAAGCAGCTTCTTCACTGGATCCCCCACAATTCCGTTGGGTTGACGAAACTCATCCGCAGCAACAGTTACCTGCTTGTAATCCGCCGACATCCGATACACGCGCTGCGGTAGTTGCGAACCCTCTGTGCGCTCCCAATAAGGTCGCTTGTAAAACGGGTCGGTGAAGTAAAGCGAACCGTCGCCTGCGACCCACACATCATTCGGTCCGTTGAACAGTTTCCCATCGAATTTGTCGACCAATACTTCGTGAGTCTTGTCAGCTTTTATTTTCCACAGCTCATTCTTGTTATCTGCACAGGCGATCAAGTTCCCCGCGCGATCGAAGAACAAACCATTGCTGCGGCCGCAGGGTTGCATCCAAGTCGATATCTTGCCATCAAGGGACCAACGTAGGATACGATCGTTGGGCTGGTCAGTAAAATAAACGTTCCCTTCAGCATCGACAGCCGGACCTTCCGTGAACTTGTATTCAGCACTTAGCAGTTTTAATTCCGCTCCTTCAGCCGTCACCTGTTGCAGTTCTGCTGTTGCTGCCGACTGCGTTGCCTGCTGAGCCATGCCGCGTGAAGTGCCGGCAAAGTCGCCGCCTACAACCACCGACCACACAGCCAAACTTAGAGCAGAGGAGCGATACATTCTTTCAACTTGTCGATGCTGCGTCATGAAAGGAACCTTGAGAGAGGACGTTCACACTTGGATTGAAGCAGTGGAAACATGCGAGGCTGTTATTTACTGTCGCCTCGCGCGATCCCTGCTTCCACGTGACAAGATAGCAACCGCCAAGTCCACGGCATAGCTTAGCGCGCATCCGCCAAACGTACCGGTCACCAGACTATGCGTTCAGCAGGCAGTTGACACAGCACCGAAACGCCGGACGCGTTACACTAATTTGAGTGCATCCTAGGTCACAAAAAAACATCCTGCGAAACCATGTACCGATCTCTGGAACGTCGCTGGTGTGCCATCATCCGCGACCGTTTTTGTAGAGGCCGTTGGTCATAGTCGCAACAGAAAAAGGAACATTAAGTATGCCGATACGATCGAAGATAGAGCCTGCGAAGGTGAGCTCAAATGAATGGCAGAACGTTACTCAACCACTGCGAGGCCTGCTCGAGGGAAAGCGGTTGAACACCAACGTTACTTTGATCCGTTACGTCACGGATGTGGTTGGTGAGGGCCCGACACTCCACGTTCATCCGTATGATGAAATCTTCACCATCGCCGAGGGCCGCGCACGATTCACGGTTGGCGACAGGGTCATCGACGCGGAAGCGGGTGACGTGGTCCTGGGACCTGCTAATATTCCACACGGATACCAAAACCTGGGGCCAGGTCGTCTGGATTCATTAGACATTCACCTCAGTCCCGAATGGATCCAGTTTAACCTTGCCTCAGCCTGGGATAAATCGAGCATCCTAATTTCAGCCGATTCGAAAGTGAAGGCTGAACAGAGCTAGTGCTTTGTCCAGATTAAATTTTACGGTGGCACGCTCTGAGGCTTTGCGAAGGGCGTGGCT
>JANPLP010000880.1:0-4423 GCA_031426595.1 Planctomycetia bacterium
GGAATGTCGCTCATTGAACTGCCGGCTGGATTGGCGGGTGACATGGTGGGGTCCGAAGATGAAGCATTGCTGCTGGCTGCGCAGCGCGAGCTAGAAGAAGAGACAGGCTACACCGCGGAACACTGGCAACAACTGGTCTCCGGATACTCGTCGCCGGGACTGACGGATGAATCGATATGCTTGTTCATGGCCCGTGGCTTGACCAAGACGAGCGTTGGCGGCGGAGTCGAAGGGGAATCGATTCAGTTGCATGAGATTCCGATCGACGATGTGCTGGGATGGTTGCAGGGTCGCAATCAAGCGGTCGATATCAAATTGCTGGCAGGACTGTTTGCCGCGCAACAGGCGATGAAATTATGAACGTGTCAAAAACGGTCTCATCGGACACCAAGACTTCTGTATCACCCAGCGTCGAAGAGCATCGGCAGGCAGCGCGAGCAAATGTCCGGGTGGCGGTAATCACCATCAGTGACACACGAACGTTGGCAACCGATAGCAGCGGTCAGTTGTTGGTGGATGCCTTTATCGCAGGCGGGTATGAAATTATCGAGCGTTTGATCGTGCCTGATGAAGTGCAGGAAATTCGGGCAGCGGTAACGAGGCTGGTTCAAGCGGGAGTTGTCGATGCGATTGTTACGACGGGAGGAACCGGTATCGCTCCTCGCGACCGAACACCAGAAGCCATTGAAGGGATGATTGAAGTTCCATTGCCGGGATTTGGTGAATTGTTTCGGATGCTAAGCTATCAGGAAATTGGACCGGCAGCGATGCTCAGTCGAGCTTTCGCAGGCCGCGTAGCGAGTACCTTGGTTTTTTGCTTACCGGGTTCCAACAACGCGATCCGACTGGCGGTCGATAAATTGCTGCTGGCAGAGTTGAGGCATTTAGTGCATCATTCACGCGGCTGATAGACCTTCTTGAATGCAACTGACACAAGTCACAGCACGCTACTTTAAAATGCCTTGAATGGGATGATGCTCTTCGACACCGGTTAAGCGGAAACGCAAGCCTTGATAGTCGTAACCGAGCCGCGCGTGGTCGATGCCGAGCAGATGCAGGATGGTGGCTTGGATGTCGCGCACGTCGACTTTGTCTTCGATCGGGTGAAAGCCAAGTTCATCGGTGCGCCCAAATTGATGGCCCTGCTTGATTCCGCCGCCGCACATCCACATGGTGAATGCTTGGGGGTGATGGTCGCGTCCGAGCGATCGTCCCAGCGCCGCGCTGGCTTCGACCATCGGCGTTCGTCCGAACTCGCCGCCCCACACGACAAGCGTATCTTCCAGCATTCCGCGGCGCGCGAGGTCTTCGATTAAAGCGGCTGAGGCTTGATCGGTGGCTTTGCAAGTTCCCTTTAATCCACCGGCGACATCGGAATGATGATCCCAGCCCGCATGATAGACCTGAATAAATCGCACGCCACGTTCTGCTAAGCGTCTCGCGAGTAAGCAGTTGTTAGCGAACGCTTTGCCAGGCTTACTTGGTTCGGCGCCGTACAAGTCAAGTGTTTCTTGGCTTTCGGATGAAAAGTCCATCAACTCCGGTGCACGCATTTGCATTCGGTAAGCCATCTCGTAAGCATCGATCCGCGTTTGAATTTCGGGATCGCCAACTTTATCAAGCTGGAGGCGATTTAGATTGCGAATCAGATCGAGCGACTCGCGCTGTGATTGCTGGTCGTAGCCTTTGGGGTTCGAGGCGTGCAGAATCGGATCGCCTTGGCCTCGAAAGGGAACGCCTTGGTGTTTCGAGGGGAGAAAGCCGGAGCTCCACATGGCTGCGCCGCCGCTCAGGCTATCGCCGCTTTTCAGTACCACGAACGCAGGCAAATCGTCGGCTTCGCTGCCCAGTCCATAACTGAGCCAAGATCCCATGCTTGGTCGCCCAGGGATGCCGTTACCCGTGTTGACGGTCAGTTGGGCCGGAGCGTGATTGAACTGGTCTGTCGAGACACTGCGCAAGAGAGTGATCCGATCGACGATCTTAGCCAAGTGTGGGAGCATCTCAGAAATTTCCATTCCCGATTTGCCTTGCCGTTCAAATTTAAAGCGTGGCCCAAGGACGGCCGCGTCGGGCTGGATGAACGCGTAACGTTGGCCTTCGATGACCGACGGTGGCAGCGGTTTGCCTTCGAGTTCCGCGAGTTTGGGTTTGAAGTCGAACAGATCCAGTTGGCTGGGCGCGCCTGCCATAAACAAGTAGATCACGCGTTTCACTTTGGCTGGGTAGTGCGGTAGGCCTTCCAACCCTTTAGCTGACCCCGGGGCAGTTGCGAATGCGGTTTGCGCTGATGTGAGGCTGCTCAATGTGTTCGCGGTCAGCGATGCCATAGCAATTCGCCCCAGTCCGAGCCGGCATTCGTTCAGGAAGTAGCGTCGCGCGAGCGAGAATTGAGCGTTCATTGAGTAACCCGCAAGTTGGGCTTGTTTTAGGTTGTTTGAAATGATTCTGTCCGCATGCCTGTTTTGCAAGCGGCACTGGGACTTGAGCGACCTTTCATTTTCCCGCTTACAGGCGTTCGGCACAACAGCCTTTTTGTGCCATTTGTGTCCCGCGGCTACCTTTTATGCTTCACGGTTCAACTTCGACGTATCGCGATTGGTTGGTTATTCTCAATCGCTCACTGACATCATGCAAAGCACAACGAATACGGGCGACGGATACGGCTCGCGTTTTGTGACTCAACCCCTTTCGATCGCGTTAAGCGATCACAAGTCGAGCACGCTGCTCGGCGATGCGGACCGTTGCGATCGAGCCACTGTTGAAGTCGATACCATCAGCTTCGATTCCGTCCGAAAAGATAACGCCGTTTCCCGACATCATACTTTCGAGTTGCAGGCGACAGTGCTCATCGATGAATCCCGCAACGAGATTCGCCTTGGAGTGACGACTCGCGTAGGGTTCGCGAACGACCCATGCTAAACGCCGCTCTTCCCACCTCAATCGCGTCGACGTTCCGGCGGTCCCTCCAGCTAATTGCGTCACCCCTCGGGCCATATTGAACACACTCGATAACCAGCCAGTTGAACCAGCACCTGTTGCCACAATCACTCCGCTCGAGGATTGTGGTTCGCTCGCCTCCTCGGTTTGCAATGTGTAACGCGCTGAAACGTGCGTTCGGCAACCGATGAAGAAGTCATTAAAAGCGAGCATCTTCTGGCCATCGTTCAATTCGATTTCAGCCATAGTGGCTTCTCGGATCTGTGCAGCATCCTTGACGGTTCGTAACAACACACTTCGAGCATGTGCGAGATCAATGGGCAGCAACACGCCATCGAAGCGACTTGGATCAGGATTTACTCCAACGATGGGGAGCGAGCCAACATACTTTGCGGTGTTGGCCACCAATCCATCGGGACCGATCACTACGACCGCAATGCAATTTGCAAAGTTGAAGTTCGGCAAGTACTCTCGCGGCACAAGTGCAATGGGTATTCCGATATCAACCTCGCTGCGCAGTTTTTGAACTGCTTGGTTGTACGCTGCATCTTCCCGATCGTAATCATCGAAGTCATCGGCGGCAACGTCTTGATCATTGACTTCCATAGTTGTTCCCTCAGCAACCAAGCGTTGAATTGCTTGAGCTTGGTTTAAGCGGAACTTTGCGGTCGAACGAGTTCCCCATCGCGCAAGCAATCCCTTGAGACGCGTCTGGGTCGTGACAATAGCAATAGAAGGCTGGAAGCCCATGGTTTACTCGTTCGAGTCGTGTTCAGTCAAAGTTCGCAGCAAATCGGGTGTAATCTCCAATCGACCGATCTTGTCAGCGTTCTCGGCAATCTGCTGGAAGGCCATAGCAATCGTCGAGCGAGCGTCGTTGTTGCCGATGGCCGTTGAGAGAACTCGCCAATCGATCCCTCGCATCGCATCGAGCGTCGATTGCAGCGCGGCAGTGCGAGATTCATTCAGCTTCTGCTCGTTAGCGATTTGACGATCTACTAAGCCAGCTCGCTGTTCTTCAATAGCGATACTGGCGGCCATTTGTGCTTCGCGAACTTCGCGTCGTCGCTCCTCCAGTGCGCGGTCTGTTTGCAACTGCGCTTCCGTAATCTGCCGCTCCAATTCGATCGCCACATTGCGACGCGCGTAGACTGCTTGATCTGCCTTCAGTAACACCTTTTCGCGGGTGTCCGCTTGCATGGCCTTGATCATTTCAGGGCTCGACTTGATCGACTGTACTGACACAGACAAAACCTCAATACCGAGCATTTTGGTAGCAGGGGCGCTCTGCACTTTGTGCGTGAGTTCAGATCCCAACAGGTCCGAAGCGGTCAGAACACTGGCTAGTTCTTGCGACTGCACAAAGGCTCGACTGGCTGTCTGTGTCGCTTGGATCAACCGTTCACCAACTTTTGTTGGATCATCGGAAACATAGCGTCCCTTGCGATCAACACTGAAATCGAGAGCCTTCGACAACTGCATA
>JANPLP010000881.1:0-1929 GCA_031426595.1 Planctomycetia bacterium
GATCTGGTTGCAAGGTGGCCCTAGTCAACTCGAAACGTTCGACCCACATGCGGGCACAAAAATCGGGGGCGATGTCAAAGCCATTTCGACCTCGCTGAAAGGTATCGAACTGGCCGACACAATGCCCGCCACCGCCGAGCAACTGCATCATGCGTGCCTCGTCCGTTCGATGATCAGCAAAGAAGGGGATCACGAACGAGCCACCTATCACTTAAAGACCGGTTGGCGCCCTGAGCCGACGGTGGTGCATCCAACTATCGGTTCAGTGCTCTGCCATCAATCGCCAAGCAACATTGAAATACCGCGCCACATTTCGATCTTACCTTCGCAGTGGCCCGCGCGAGCCGGCTATCTCGGGCCAAGTCTCGATGCGTTTCAAATTGGCGATCCCGCAGAACCCATCCCTAACCTTAGCAAACGAGTTTCCGATGAGCGGATGCAAACGCGTCTCGGTCCCTTGCTGAGTACGCTCGAGAGCGAATTCCAGCGAGGCCGCCTAGCGAATCTTGATCGACAACGAACCGTTCATCGCACCGCCACCGATCGCGCGGTGACCATGATGAGCAGCGATCAATTGTCCGCCTTCGATGTGAAAGCAGAAGGAGCCGAGACGCTCAATCGTTTTGGTGACAATCCATTCGGTCGCGGATGCCTAGCCGCGATTCGACTTTTGTCAGCCGGTGTGCGCTGCGTCGAAGTCGAACTGAACGGCTGGGATTCCCATATCAACAATCACCAGTTCCAATCATCACAAGCCAAGCTGCTGGACGGCGCGCTGGCTGCTACCTTGAATGAACTCGCGCAGCGCGGATTGCTTGATAGCACAGTCGTGTTTTGTGGCGGGGAATTCGGGCGGACTCCGCGCATTAATCCAGCCGAGGGCCGCGATCACTGGCCCCATGGTTTCAGCGTCCTGCTGGCCGGAGGTAGTTTTCGCCGAGGTTATGTGCATGGTGCAACAGCAGCCGAAGTGGATGACCGCGCCGACGATCTCACCAAGTTCACCTCCGACACCGTGACTGTGCCCGATCTCCACGCCACACTGCTCGACGCTCTCGGAGTCGACCACGAACAAGAAAATATGACACCCATCGGCCGCCCACTCCGCTGGAGCGACGGTAAGTCGATTCCCCAATTGCTCAAAAACACATAATTGCATCTGTGCTCCTGCCCACACATTCAAACAGCCGTGAGCCAGCGAGTTGTGGGTGCAGTCCAATGGGTGCCTGAGTTTCTATCGGCTCGTAGGTACGCGAGCGTTTGACAGAGCTGAGCAGTTCGTTTCAATTGACGTAAAGCCTATCTGAAAAGGCTCTTAGACCGACTGCACACACAACGTGCCGCGCGACTCATCTCTACCGCTGGCGTCAGCCACTCGAGTTCGGCCCCAATTCCCAATCGCGTCAAACCGCCTAAACTTCAAACTATCACTACGAATAACTTCGCAGCGCCCTAGTGGAGGAGATAGCGACGATGAACCGAAATGAGGCGATCGAGAAACTTAAGACGACTGAGCTGTTTGATTTCGTCGTCATCGGAGGCGGAGCGACCGGGGCGAGTGTGGCGTTGGATGCAGCAGCCCGCGGATTCAAAGTCGCTTTGTTGGAACAACACGACTTCGGCAAAGGGACTTCCAGCCGCTCGACTAAGTTGGTCCATGGAGGCGTTCGCTACCTGGCGCAAGGAAACATCACGCTGGTGCGAGACGCACTTCACGAGCGGACGCGATTGCGTGAGAATGCGCCGCATGTGGTACACGAAATGTCGTTCATCGTACCGTGCGCCAATCGATTCGATCAGGCTTGGTTCCGCTTCGGATTCTGGTTGTACGATTGGCTGTCGGGAAAAAGCGGCTTTCGCAAAGCGCGTTCAATCTCACAATCAGATTGTCTGCAACGCATTCCAACTCTGGAACCGGCGAAAGCGGTA
>JANPLP010000882.1:0-12846 GCA_031426595.1 Planctomycetia bacterium
ACCAATGGCGTGGATCATTTTGGGGGTGGCACCAATTGCTTTTCATTGTTTTTCACGCAAGACAGCTCCCAGAGCCGATCCTAGACCCCTTTCCCCGGGGACATTTCTAATGAACGCTACAAGGGGACATTTCTAATGGCGCACAACAGTGTCCCCTGTGGCACTACATCCCCCGTGGCACTACAAATGTTACCAACCGCGAATCTTGTTTTTAGTTGGGGGCGCCCTGTCTTAACAAGTGTTCACGGTTGATTGCTAGGCCGTTCAACGTTTCTGTCTGGCCATCGGGCCACTGGATTCGGACTTCGTCGACTTGCTTGGACTTTCCGAGTCCAATCGTTACGGGTAGCTCACATTGGCTTAGGTAACTTCGCGTTGCGGTGACATAGCGACGATGTGTAGTGCCAGCGGCTTTCACGGTCACGAGAGCGCCTGCAGCATCGCGGTTTGACTTGCCGGTGCCTTCCAGTTTCAGACGCAACCAGTTGTTCTCGAGGCTCTGGTCGTTGCGCAGCACTCGAGCTGGGCCTCCATTGCCAACCAGCACAATATCGATGTCACCGTCGCCATCCAAATCGCCATATGCGGCAGCGCGGCCAACCATCTTCTTCACTGCATCTTCACCTACTTCAGTCGCTTTTAAGGCAACCAGCTCAGTGCTTCCGGCTGAACCCGCATTCCAAAAATATTGCGGCGCCTGAGCGTACTCCTGAGTCGCTTGCACTTTGTTGATCTCTTCTTCCAAGTGACCGTTCGAACACACAATGTCCTGCCGTCCATCGAGATCGAGGTCTGCAAAGAACATCCCGAACGTCAAACTCAGCCGACTCATCGGTCCCAGCCCGCTAGCCATCGCCGCATCAAAGAACGGCTGGTCGGCCCCTCGTGAAACATATAGCGAGGATGGCTCGTTCGCAAAGTTGCCGATCGCTACTGCCAACGAATCATCGTTGCGCAGATAACCGCAATCGAGTCCCATTGCGCCGGTAGCATTGCCGGCCCGATCAAAGGCGACCCCCATGGGAATGCCCGACTCTTGAAACGACTTACCATCTCGATTGATGAACAGAAAGTTCTGCACGGTGTCGTTGGCAACCATAATATCGGTCCAACCATCGCGATTCACGTCAACGGCCGCCACCCCCAACCCTTTGCCCACAGGCACTTGGGTATCTGGGTTGACGACTTCAATCCCCATCGCTTTGGAAACCTCTTTGAACTTGCCGTCACCGTTGTTGTGATAAAGGTGCGAGTGCGTCCCCGTGAACGAAGTAGGTTGTCCAAACGCACGCCCCACACCGGTCAACGAAAAACCTAACGACAAATCGAGATCTCGCGACCACAACACATACTCACACGCGAACAAGTCCAATCGTCCGTCGTTATCAAAATCAAGCCAAACCGCGCCCGATCCCCACGCCTCTTTGCCACCGATTCCGGAACTCTCTGTTACATCGACGAACTTTCCCTCGTTATTCTTGAAGAGCAAATTCTTGCCAACTGTTGTAACAAAGAGATCGGGCCAGCCATCATTATCGAAGTCACCCACTGCCGGGCCACAAGCGTAAAGGTTTTTGTCCAAGCCCACTTCAGCCGTCACGTCCGTAAACTTGGCAGCGCCATCATTGCGATACAAACACAGCGACCGCGGATTGGTAACCAGCGACTTTGCCCACGGCCAGCTACTCCCGCCGACGAACAACAAATCATTGTCAGCATCCCGATCAAAATCAAATACCGCAATGCCACCACCCATAGTCTCTGGAAGCAATTTTTCACCTTCCATGCCATTCACATGCTTCCAATCAATGCCGGCCTCCAGCGTGATATCCGTCAGCGGAATCTTCGGCAATTTGATCGCTTCCACCGCACGTGTCTGCGGCAACGCGACTTCTGTTTTATGATCCTCAACAAGCGGCTTGCGCAAGTAAACCGCCAAGGCAACTCCACCAACGATCACACTGACAAGCCCGAGAACAACCAGCGACCCAAGCAGCGCTTTGCCAATAATCGCGTCGTCTTGAACGTCGTCACGGTCGTCCAAATCGGTCTCGGCGACGACTTTCTTCTTCGACTTACTCATTCGTTAGCACCTCGAGTGATCGCAGCGTGTTGCAGATTGACCTCCTCAGTTTCATTCACGGATACATTGTCTTTCACAGGCATCTTGTCTTTCACGGATACCTTGTCTTGATCGAGCGGCAATCCGAAATCATCGCGCGGTCCGCTATTGTTCGGCAGCGTTGACTCCGGTGCAGTGAAGCGTTCTGGTGGCTCGATGGCGGCTTCGCTGGGAAGTTGATGCGCGCCGGGGCGATGCAGCCAGTAGATTACCAGTGATTCGGCCGCATGATCCGCGGCTGGATATTGGCGCCGCGCAACTGGTCGAGCCACATCAGCGGCATTGTCATCCGGTTTGTAGCGGACATGCGATTTACTGTGAAACTCCGCTTTCTCGGTGTTACCAAGTCGCTTGTAAATAGCTGCCAAGTTCGCATGCGCGGTCACATCTTCACTATCCACCTGAAGCGATTTTTCAAACTCATCCCGGGCCTCTTCGATCAGTTGTTGCGTGCGCTCGGTCTGACCGCGAGAGTCAGCCACCTCTGCCAAATCCAGCAACGTCAAACCCAACGAGTTGCGAACGCGAAAATCCAAACTGAAATCGAACTTGCGATCTCGCAGTTCTTGAGATTTGTCATTGAGTACACTGCGAAAACTGTTTGCAGCCTCCTCCAAGAACCCTTGCTGTCGGCTCACCTCACCACTCAGCCAAGCCATCGTCCAAGCTGGCGGCGTCGGGTCCATGGTCGCCGCGCGGCCAAGGGCTGCTGTTGCACCATCGAGGTCACCCTCCGCAAACATCACCCTCGCCAAATTGAGTGGCCCGTCGAATCGCCCAAGCTTCTCCACTTCGCGAAACGCACTCGCGGCCTGCCGCAACTGAGAATTACCTATCAACAACATGCCAATTCCGTAGTCGTTCCAACGCTGCCAAAGAATAGGTGGTTCGCGTTTTGTCAACGTCGTGCGATCCACAGGTACCAACTCGCCGTTTTTCTTGCGAACGTCAAACACCACGGTATCCTGCGCCATCACAGTAATTGGCAATTCATTATTTGCAGTATCAACGGAGCCGCGATTTACGAAGTCCCGATCACCGTCTTTGTAAGCGGTATTCATAAAGTCCAAGTAACCTTTATCGAACTTGCGATACTTGAGCTTTGCGGTAACTTCAACTGGCTGGTCGAGATCTTCAGGCAATTGCAGCGCATAGTGAATCGTCTGACCCGCGCCAGGTGGTATCTGGTGGTTGTACAGAGGGACGAAGATGTCTTGCGCATTGCGCCGTGCGATGCGATTGCCGTGACGATCCAACATGAACACATTGATATAGTGCGACCAAGGATCCACTTCCCCGCTCTCGCCCATACCACCACTGATACCAATTACTTGATCGCCGCTTTTGGCCGTTAACTCGACCCACAATTCATTGGAGTCGACAGTGCCCTGAGTGAGCAGATGTCCTAATTTCAGCGTTCGCACCACAGTCTCGATCAAGTACTGCTGACCTGCCTCGAGCACTGGGTAGTCCGGTCCAAGCGGCGCGACCAGTTCACCATCGATTCGGCCACCTTGGCGCACACCAAAAATGTCGATGCGAGTCGAATCTGTCAACAACTTTTTAGCGTGCTCAATCCACTTCGGATCATCGCCTCTCCAGTACGGCAGCGCTGTGTTTGCACCTGGGAAGAAATGGTCATGCACCGCCAACCCTTTAACTTGCTCCGAATATTTCGCACCAAAATCGTTCGACGCTACTTGAGGCATATGACAACCATTGCAATTCTCTTGCGCGACCGGTGGATAGTAGAAACTCGACGCACCGTGTCCCGAAACACCACTGAGTAGGTAACTGTCGTAATGATTTTGTCCGCGTAAGAAGTCTTTGTAAGCGGTCAGTTCTTTAGGCAAATGCACTTTGTGGCAAGTGCTACAGAACTCCGCCGACTTATGCAAAGGCTTCAAAAACGTCTGCTTATGAAAGCCCGGTTTGGCCTTTACCAACAAATCATTGACCTTCTGAAGCAATGGATTTTCACTGAACGTAAACGGATACTGAATAGGTTCCTCGATTACATAGTCCGCGTTGCCTCGCGTGCTATTGACATGAGTGATCGCATGACACGCCGTGCAAGTGATCCCAGCTTGTGAAGTGGGGTGATTCACGTCGTCATAATTTGGATCGTCAAACGCGCCCGAGAAAAAGGGGACCAAATCATGACAGCCCGCACACCAACGCGAAGCCTGCACGTTGCCATCCCGCTCCTTAACCACTTTTCGAGTTTCGCGGACCGCATACAGGTAAGCAGGGTTGTTGAAGGAGCTGAAGTGGTGCGCGCTGTGGAACCAATTGTTGTAAATATCTTGATGGCACCGCGTGCAGTACTCATCGTTCATCAACGACTTGCGGGAATCCAGTTTCCTGTTGCCGTCCTCGCAAGCGAAGGCTCAAAATACTTCTCGCCTTCTTTCGGACCAGCTTCATTCCAGCGCCGCGGGTCCTGAAATTGAAAATAGACCATCACTCCCACTACCGCGATGGTTGCCAACGCAATCCGACCACCCACATGCCACTTGACACGCGGCCCAACTAAACGATGCAACCAATAGAGCCAAATTGCAACCAACGGCGCAACGATGTGCGCCCAGTAGATAATAGATCGCGCCAGCGGTTGTTTTAAGTCAAACCCAAATTGCCGTGTCAGCAAAACACCCGAAACGAGAACGACGATCGAGATCACGAACAAAGCATAGCCTATCCTCACCGCGCGACGATTGCGGCGATTTTTGGCTAGCCACATATGCGCGAAACCAAACACGACCACTGGCAAAATGAGAACCACACCCAGTACCAAGTGGCCTAAGAACATGTATTGATAGAACAGATCTTCGTAAACCTCGCCCGTGAAGTGTTGGGTCCAAGTAATGATGGTCAAGTAGATTCCATTGGCGCTCAGCAAACTGAACATCGCCAACACAATGACTAACAAGACGCGCAGACGCGGACCGATAACCCGTACGGGCTTCGCCTTCTTCGAATTGTCCAGCAAATGCGATAGATCTTGCGGCTTATCTGATCCACTGCTCATATCACGCTCACGTTAATAACTTGCGATCGCCCACCTAACGAACGCCTTTTCAAACATTTAATACTGAAAATCGCTACGCAGGATACTCGTCTTCTCTCCCAAAGTCACTGCATAGTAGACAACCGTCGGCTTCGATTTGGCTTTGCCTTTGGTTTGCAGTTCGACCTTTTGACGCCAGTGACTGCCATTAAGTGTAGCGGGCTCGGACAGCTTGTAGTCGACTAGTACCGCCCCAGCCTGCCATTCTTCGTCCGCCACCACAATTTTAGGATGAGCCACTGTAAAGTCACTCAACGTCGCGCCAGACTTCCATCCGTCCAAGGCCTCTCGCACAGCTTGATTGACTTGCTCCTCACTCCCACTTGCTTCGATTTGACCACCGCCGCTACAGCCCACCAAAACGATACAAACGTAAACGCTCAAACACCAACTAAGTTGACAACCTACTGGCCAACCCACCATCTTCGATCGCATGTTATGCCTCCTAAGTGTTGGCCTCTAGTTCGATGCTTGGTCTTCAGCAGTCGAAAGGCCAGCGGCTTCAGTAACACGATCAAAGTAAGCGCGACTAGTCACAAAGTTGATCAACTGAGTGGCGCGTCGGGGACCGGCTAAGCGCACTACATCCGCAACTTCATCATCGCTCAGGGTGATCGGCGAGGTTGCCAGCTTGCGAGCCATTACGAGGATCGCGCGCTCAGTGTCCGAAAGTGAACTTTGATCGCCATCCTTTTGATTGCTGTCTAATGCATAAACCCGATCGACAGTCTCTCCTAGTTCTTGAAGCCGCTGCATAGCATGCGCGACTGCGTACCAAGCCCGATCTTGCCTCGCGACAACCCAACTCACGCGAGCGCGATCAAGCAAAGATAGGTCCTCCTCGGTAACTTTAGCGTCGAGCAAACTGTCGATTCGCCGCAGGCTTTCGTTGGGAAAGTTAGCGAGTAAGCGCATCCAAGCCGGTGGCGTCTTACCTACGATGGCGTCGCCGAATGCGGATCGGGTTTCTTCGATACTCGCCAGCGGCAATCGAGCTCGGCGAAGCTGCATGGCGGCTAATTGCGATTCCACTTGTGAACGTGATTCGATCGCCGGGGGCGCACCCACAACTGCCCGTGTGCTAGTACCGTTTGTATCCGCAGCAAGCGCCGCTACAACCGAACGCTTTTGCTGATACTTGGATGCCGTCGGTGTAACGAAAGTATCTATAGGCAAAGTTTCACGCGGTGCCTTGGTGGAGGCATTTTCAAAAAAGCGAGTGCCGTGTTGCGATTGCGCAACGCCAGTTCCTTCCTTCCAACGATTGATCGCATTGTTGCCCGCGATCGACAACGTCATTTCCAAAATCTGCAAATCCGTATAGTGCTCTCGTAAGGCTTGGATGTCGGCATCAACAACGGCGTTCGGCGACCAGGTTAGTTTCCGTGCCCATGCATAAGCGGCACGTTCGGCTGGCGTAAAGGCTTCCCATTCCAAATCAAGCGCCGCAATTCGATCTTCGCTCAAGCCCGCCGCAGCCAGTTTTTGCTCCTGATGACCGAGACAGTATTGGCAATTGTTGGTGCGTGAGACGATCCAGAATAGCTCCGTCTTGAACTCGTAAGTCAACGACATCTTCTCGTCAGCATTGCGACGAAAATCGCGAGTCGCCGCTACAGTCGCCGGTGCTGAACCCGCAGACGCGACGCGTGGTCGGCTTCCAAACGCAGAACCTTCGCTTTCAATCAAGTAGTGAAAGCGCAAACGAGCCTCGTAATCCTCTGCGCGCTCACCCAGTTTCTCGCGATCCTCCGCACTCAACTCAGGTAGCGGAATTCGTGTGGACCGCGACTTCATATCCTCGAGCAACTGCTTCATCTCAGGTCGAGTCGCTGGAATCGGCCTCGCTGTCTCATCCGGCTCGGCAGCTCCAGCGTCAAACAAACTCGCACTGAGCAAAGCAATGACCATCGCTCCGCACTTCAAACTATAACGCTTCAAACCATAACAGGTCAAACTAGGATCCATGATTGTTCCGATCTTAAAACCCAATTGGTGTAGCAGGAGATTTGGTAGATGCAAAAGGGGCTCAAGTTATTCTCGTTAGTTCCGAGAAATTACTTCGCCACCATCGCGAGAACCAACGGCTCGCCATACAGCAATCTCAACTGAATCCGAAAAGAAGTCGACGGAACCATCGCACATCGACACAACGACGCCACCTGTGTGATAACTGGAAGCCGAGGTTGCAATGCGTCCCGGTGGGAACATGCAAGAACGTGAGTTGGGGGCAGCGACATGGAAGTACTGCGTCGTCGAATGATACGATTGCAACCATGGAGCACCGACATCCGAAACGCCTTGCATGGCTAAGTTGGTTGTATTAACAGCTCGGCATTGCTGCACGGCTTCATCAGGAGTGTTCGGATAAGTTCCCGGACGAAACGTGTCGTACTTGCTGACCATCGCATTACTGAAATCGGCCAACGGATGCTCGCTGAACGCGGCCGTATTGCTCAGTCCATCAGTGATTTCTGACGCTCGCAAACTGCGATCCGAGATAAAGACGCCATTGGGCGCCGGCATGCCAAAGTTCGGATCGCTGCTAACGGTCGGCGGCTTGTTGTACATCAATTGACTGCCTTGGTTGGCGCGATAATTCGTCGCCGCCCGGCCGATCGGCAACGTTGCGCCTGGCTGCGAAGGACATAGGAAGGTCGGCACACTCGTCCCCATCGCGACCACATTCGTCGCTGAATTCCATGACGTTTTAAAGTCAACTTGATTGTAGAGCGCGGTCTGTTCCATGAAGGGCAGTAGATAGGCGTGTACCGAAAGTGGTTTGTTGGTTCCGTTCAAGCACAAGGGCAAGCGAGAGTGCGCCGACATGTAGTTGTGCGTTGCCAACCCGAGTTGCTTGAGGTTGTTGGTGCACTGCATTCGCCGAGCGGCTTCACGAGCGGCTTGAACGGCGGGCAAAAGCAGCGAAACTAAAATACCAATGATGGCGATAACTACGAGCAACTCGACGAGCGTAAAGGCGTTACGTTTCATTTTTGTTCTCTATAAAAAGCGTGAATGAATGGCGACTGCGATTTGAAGCGCGAGCGAACGGCACCAGCGTGCAGAAGTTCGCATGCATTAGAAAATTGCTTAGGAAGGTTGCTGTCCTGACTGCGAAGTAAGTTACGCGCTGAAAAGCGCACAACAACTTGCAAGGGACTCTTGGTTTGCTTCGCGGAAAAAATAGGCTTCGCTGGAAACTCGAATAAAAGTATCAGCGCAGGTCTCAGCGAGAGGTTCGGCGCAGCCTGCTGCACCCAACAAATAGCAACCTAAGCAGTCGGCGGTCGTAAGAGACCATCCAGCTCAACAGAGATGGGCCGCATGCTGGCCCAAGAAACGAAACCATCGCAATACAGCGAATAACCAACCGGCACGCAGTTAGTGAGAAACGACAAGTCCGTCCGCTCGGAACTGACCACCGCGGGTACAGAACTCATACGACTCGGAGGAGCACTTTTGCAGCTCGGGCCATTACAAGTTTTGCCGGTGGGCATTCTGTAATACTTGAACTCTCCGCCACTGTAAACCTTCACCACATCGGCCGCCAAAGGCTTGCCAAATGGATCCACCGCCGTTTGCACATTCTCGACTCGATGCGCACAACCCGCGGCTTGAACACGACCGCCGAAGACGCAACTCGAAAATAGCAACGCCAACGCACACACCGCGAGGTGTGAAAGAGGTCGACTAGCGACCGTGCGAAGGATGTACGTTCGAACGAACATGGGCGTCAGTAAGCAAAAAGCGTAAAAGAAATGAGTCTGCCGCGTCTAACCAAAAAACTGTCCCAAAACACTGCTGTCTCCAAAGCTGGCAGTGCCTTAGAAACCTACCTTTAGATGTCTGTAATGGTAACAGACTGCTGATTGCGAGTCAAATAGCGTGCTGTTACCGGACAACCCTACTATACTGAGCGAGCTATACTGTGGCAAACTTGGCGTCGCGCACCCTTCGCCAATCCTCCCTTCCCCTCCCGCTTTAACTCACTAGGAGTACGCTCATGCTTGTGCGTTTTGCTTGTTTTTTTGTCGCATTTTCGCTCATTCCCTTTGTGTCCACCCAAGCACAGGAAAAGCCTCAGCCGGTGCGTATGGGTTGTGGGCTGATGACTTTTGACACGGTGCCGGGCTGGGGTTTGCGACCTGACGGTAAATCTTCCATTGGGCCGACCCACGGCGCCGTCGTAATCGATAAGGAAGGTCACATCTATACCAGCGCCAACGCTGGCGTCTTCGTCTTCACACCGGACGGTCAAGTAGTTCAGTCTTACCTGGGCAAGGATTACTCCAACATCCACGACATGGAAATTCGCGACGAAGCCGGAACCGAGTTCATTTATGGAGCTCGCAATAACAACGCGGAAGGGATCAAATTCAACGCACGCAGCGGGGAAATCGTCCTGCGACTCGGATTCCCCAAAGAATCGGGGCTGAACCTGGACAAATTCAATCCGACAGCCATTACCGTTGCCGCCAATGGCGACATTTTTCTTTCAGACGGATATGCGAGCAATCATATCTTCAAGTTCGACAAAACCGGCAAATACTTGATGCACTTTGGGACCAAGGGGAACGGCGAAAAGGAGTTCAACACCGCTCACGGAATGACATTGGACACTCGCTACGAACCCAATCGACTTTTGATCTGCGACAGGAACCACCAACCCAAAGGACGCCTACTGCATTACACCTTGGAAGGTGAATTCATCGAAGAGGTGATCACCGGATTGGGAATGCCCACCTCAGTCGCGATCCAAGGCGACTATGTTTCAGTCCCTGACCTCCATGGCCGTGTGGTCATTCTGAACAAGTCGAACACGATCATGGCCGTACTTGGGCACAACCCCGACCCGAAACTCGGTGGCAGCTACAACGTTCCACAAGACCAGTGGATCGAAGGTGTGTTTAGTGGAACGCACGGATCCTACTGGGACAAAGACGGCAATCTGTACGTCCAGGACTGGAACGTCTCAGGCCGAATCATGAAATTGGTTCGCGTGAAATAGCGGTCGCGAAGCTAGCTGCTGCTTGCAGCACGCCGGCGAGCTTCACTCGCTATCGTCATCGTCTTCATCTTCTTCTAGCCCCGGCGGAAAGTAACATTCCGTCGGAGCGCCGGGATTAATGAGCAACCCGCAATCCTCTGGCAGTCCGTCTAGCAGCGCGTTGCCGTCCAGCATCACCGCGGGGTAGTTCTCCGCATCAGGTAATTCGTCTTCAACGTCATGCAAAAACTCAGAAGCGAATTTCTCCTGAGTGAAGGCAACCACCGCAGTGTCTTCTTCTACTTCAACCAGCACCACGTTGAAGCTGCCGTCATCGTTTTCGTTAACTTCGCCAGTTTCAGGATCAAACTGCTGTAGAACCATAAAGTCATGCGATCTGATGATTCGATGCGCCGCGCCTAAGTCACCTTGCTCGTGCGCTTGAACTAATGCATCACCAACAACGTCGTTATCAACCGGATCGCCATTGTCCATCGAACTACTCTTTTGATTCTTGCATGTGAGGTGCGACATGGCCCTACTGTAGACCGGTCGGAATTGGTTTTTAACCTGCCTCGAAGAGCTTCGCTAGTAGACGGAATCGGAAGGGAGTAAGTGTGTGCAAGAATTGAGTTAGGAGCAACTACTAAATGGCTAGTTACTCAGCAGGCTTGCGAATCACTAATAAGAGGTGAGTAGGTGCTTCTTCTTCACTTGAGGTGACCGGCGCACCCATTCCAACCTCCGATGCGAAAGGCTTCGACCGCTCGTTCGACGCAACATAGCGACTCTGCGGGGCCGATGAGAACTGAGCCACGTCATCTAAATCCTTTGTAGCGACGCTCGACAGCACAATCGGAGTTGCCAGTGACTGCGCATCACCAACCGCAGCCTGCTGTGCCTCGAGCAGTTTATGGACAAGATCCTTCCCAGGAATATCGAATGCCATGTCCATCAAAACGAAGGGGAAATCCTTGTTGCGCTCCCAGAACATGTTCATAGCTCGGTCCACATTCACACTGGGAGCTCGCACCAGCACTAAAGCGACTTGGTCATCGCCGCCCCGCCCGGGCCCTTGATTGATCGACCGCGTCGCATTCAATACATTGACCACGTCACTGGAGGCCGTGACCGGTGTGGACCAATCGATTCCCGCCTGCTTCAACACGCTCGCAATCAAATCTAAATTTCGAGCTTCTTTAGAAGGCTGGATCTCCAGAATCGTCAATATTTCTAACCCCATTTGGCTGGCAGATGGCATCGGACGCTCGTTTCCAACCAAAACATCCCCACCAACTACTGCGGCCTCAGGTTCAACTCCCATGTCAGGCATTTGCAAGTCTTCTGTATCGCCAGCAACGGTATCGCGAGCAACTGTATCGCGAGCAACATTTTCCAATGCACCCTTTTCGGTTGCACCGTTACTGAGTTGCTCGGCCAACTGTTCCGTTCCGCCGGAGCGGCTCTTCACAGCGATCCAGCCCGAGAGATAAGCCACGACAAATAAACTGGCCGCTGCGGCGAGAATGCTGATCGAAGCGCTTCGCCAAAGGTGTGAATGCGAGGCGCTTGAAGCCGGCACTGGAGAACTTACGTCCAAGCTGCTGGTAGCTAGTGCTGAATGGTCTGCTCGAAGCTGAGCACCCGGAGCTCGGATTGCTTCAGCTTGAGTCGCGGCCAGCACCCTAGCCGCAAAGTTAGGCGGCAATTTCCGCTGCGGCAGACTGCGAAGCTCACTACCTAACTCACGCAGTTGCTCAACCTTAAGCACCAATTCAGTGTCTGCAGCCATCGCGGCTTGCACTTCGCGCATCTCGTCCCCGGTCAGCTCCCCATCCAGGAAGCCGCTAAGCAACTCATCAATATGCTCGTGCGCGGACATAAATGACTCCAAGGCGATCACAACGTACAATCTCTCGCACGTCCGCCTTGTGACCTAAAAATTGGTAACCTAAGTTTTGTGATTTCAATCTCGTGAACAATCTCGCGAGACCGACCATTGACCCAGCAACCTACAAACAAAAATCTCGCCACCCCCCCAATCGCCAACAAGACAATGTCTGTTTGAGCTGCAGAAGCGGTGTGCCTAATGCCATTCCGATGGTAAAGGATCCAGTTAAGTTCCCGATACCCCATCTCCGAATTGAATTTTTGCTCTTTTCGCGCAAATCTTGAGGACACTCAAGCCGCCTGAGGGGGTTAGAGCCTATCGTCGAGCGCCTCATTCTGGGACACCGGCACCCGCCGCGACTCGACAAAACCAGTCAAAATCAGATGAGCCGCCAGCCGATCGAGCTGTTTTTTCTTTTTAGCCGGTGAAAGCTCCGAGTCTCTTAGTAAGTGTCTTGCTTCAGCAGTTGTAAAACGTTCGTCAAAAAGTGCAAAGGGAAGATCAGAGACTGACTCTAGCCACTCGGCAAACCGCCTAACTTCAACCGACTTTTGGCTTTCCTTACCATCGCAGTGTATGGGAAGCCCCAACACCCAACCGCAGATCGCTTCGCGTTTGGCGAACTCCATAAAAAAGGCTGCATCTAGCCGGTCGTTGCGGCGATTGTATGTTTCCAGAGGCGTGACCCATCGCTGACTTGGATCGCAAGTCGCCAAGCCCACTCGCACGGTGCCATAGTCGACACCCGCTAGCCGACCGGTTGTCGGCAGCGA
>JANPLP010000883.1:0-2610 GCA_031426595.1 Planctomycetia bacterium
GCTGTTCGATACGAACTTGGTCAGACGCCAAGTTTGGGCAAGCCTTTGCGAGAAGCGCGGAGTTCCGCTGCACGCCTTCGACTCGGTAGCAGACAGCCATTTAGTTGTTTATCCCCGGGCGCGTGTGATCATCTTGGATCAGAGTGTGCTTGAGGCTTGGAAGCTAGAGCCGCATTACATCTTAAAGCGGTTTCCGTACGACGCGGTGGCATTTGCATTTAAGCAGTGCGTCGTCTCCACCGCTGCTAGGTTGATTGCTCAAGGCGCCTGTTGGGTGTTTGATAACTCACTTTATGCGGCTGAGTTTGAAGAGGGCTTCGCAGAACTCCTGCAACATTTCCAGTCACTCAACGAGCAACTCGCCACACTGCACCATGCAGAAGCCATTCGTGCGAAAATTACTACGGGCGAACGCGAGGTGCTCGAGCTGGTAATTCAGGGAATTCCCAATAAGCTGATCGCGAAAAAACTGGATATTAGTACGCGTACGGTTGAGACGCGGCGCGCGAAAGTTTACCGCAAGTGCGAAGTTCAGAACGTCACGGAGCTGGTTCGATTTGTCGATCGATTTGAAAAGCTACAATCGCAATTTCGACATTGATTCTATACTTGCTTGCCAAGGTAGCCGCCCAACTAGCAGCGGCCCAACTAACCGATCGAAAGCGACCCTTGACCTCAGACTGTTTTTCCGGTTTTTCGCCCTACCTCAATGGATCAAGACTCTCCATTTCCATCGTGCAGCATCGGGTTGACCGCGATGGTACAGATTGGCCAAGCCAAGTCGTCTAATATATTAATATCCGAGTGCCGCGCCATCTTTCCTGGCTTCGGTGGCGCCGTGCAAGATCCCTTTTTCCCAGTCGATGAGTATACCTTGGTAGCCGCCGAAGCTGCCGCCGGTTGAGAGACGATGGCCCAGTGACTTGAGCTGGGCGACGGATTCGTTGGGCACACCTGACTCGCAAAATACCGTTCCGCCTCCTTCGGTTTCGGGGATGCCGGTTGGCGTCGAGCTCCCTTCGTGGCGAATTCGGGCGGCATCGCCGGCCATTTGAATGTTCATTCCAAAATCGATCCAATTCATCAGAACTTGCACATGCCCCTGAGGTTGCATGTCGCCCCCCATTACGCCAAACACAAACTCAGGACGGCCATCTTTTGTGACCATCGCCGGAATGATCGTATGAAATGGCCGCTTGCCAGGTTCCAGCTTATTCAAGTGATTGGGGTCCAGAGCGAACAGGTTGCCGCGGTTCTGAAGCGCAAACCCAAGCTCGCCAGGAACCAGTTGGCTGCCGAACCCGTGATAGTTGCTCTGAATCAAAGAACAGCAGTTCCGATCTTTATCGACCACGCACAGATAGATCGTGTCGCCGTGAATCAACTTCGGATCGCCCGCAGGAACGTCAACGAGTACTTTATCCGCGGCGAACAACTTGCTCCGTTCCTTGGCGTAAGACTTTGAAATTAAAGCGTGAAGCGGCACGTTCGCCATACTCATGTCCGCGTAGAACTTGGCGCGGTCTGCGAAAGCCAACTTTTTCGCTTCGACGAAGAGATGCAGCAATTTGGGCGACCCCCATCCCAGCGACTTGACGTCGAAGGGTTCGATGACGTTCAGCATTTGCAACGCACTGATGCCTTGCCCATTTGGCGGCAACTCCCAAACGTCGTAGCCGCGATAATTCGTAGATACCGGCTCAATCCATTCATTCTTATGCGCCGCCAAGTCCTCGGCTCGCAGTAGCCCGCCATCGAGTGTGCGGCTATAGCGATCGATCTCAGCCGCGATGGAGCCGGTATAAAATTCGTCGGCGCCCAGTTCCGCGAGCTTGCGATACGTGGCGGCAAGGCGCGGGTTACGAAACACCTCGCCCGCTCGCGGCGCTTTTCCGTTGACTAAAAATGTGCTGCTCGACTCAGGGGTCTCAGCCATCCGTTTTTCTGAAGCTCGCCAGTACCCAGCAATCACAGGCGCTACTGGAAATCCCTCCTCGGCAATCTGGATAGCGGGTTCGAACAGCTTGGCCCACGGCAACCGGCCTCCTTTGGCATGAAGATCTTTCCAGCCCGCCACGCAACCTGGCACAGACCACGTCAGCGGTCCGTAGTCCGGAATTTGCTCCAGTTCCCGTCGCTTGAATTCGGCGAGTGTCGCAAGTTTCGGCGACCGGCCGCTGGCGTTAAGCCCCGTAAGTTTTTTCGCTTCCGCCGACCAGCAAATCGCGAACAAATCACCGCCAATCCCGCAGCTCATCGGTTCCACAACACCCATCACTGCGTTGGCAGCAATCGCTGCATCCACGGCAGACCCACCGGCTCTCAAGATATCGACTGCCGCTTGAGTCGATCGCAGGTCGCTAGTGGCCGCCATACCGTTGACCGCGTAAGTGACACTCCGCGATTGCTTGGCGTATCCTGAGCGATCATACGTCCCAATCGCTGAGGGACGTTCTTGTCCACAAACGTTCATTGAGCATCCTAACAAAAGGCTGCACCAGAGCAGCAAGATCGCAACCTGCTGACTGACTAGGGCGAGATTCGGACGGGGGAAAAAGTTGTCCATCGAGTTCCGGGAACTAGTCGGATACTTCATCGTTGCGGCTTTCA
>JANPLP010000884.1:0-14737 GCA_031426595.1 Planctomycetia bacterium
TCGCAATCGAGCTGCGACTTGGCTCCATACGCTCGTTCTTCGGTCAGCTCTCTTCATCGCCTCGCAGCTTGGCGAGCACACTGTAATCTTCCAGCGTCGAAGTATCACCGGTCTGCTCTTTACCCGCCGCAATATCGCGCAGCAGCCGACGCATAATCTTACCGCTGCGGGTTTTGGGGAGCATCGCAGTAAAGTGAATATCGTCCGGCTGAGCCAACGCGCCGATCTCTTTGCGCACGTGCAACATCAACGCTTTCCGAATCTCCTCATTCGGCTCCATGTTGCGCAGCGTCACGAACGCTGAAATTGCTTGCCCCTTGATCGCATCCGGCTTACCAACTACCGCGGCTTCAGCCACCGCGGGATGTGACACAAGCGCGCTCTCCACTTCGATCGTGCTCAAGCGATGACCTGAAACATTGATCACGTCATCGATGCGGCCCATGATCCAGTAATAACCATCGGTGTCGCAGCGCGAGTTGTCACCAGTCAGGTACATCCCAGGAACTTTCGTCCAGTACTGCTCCTTGTAGCGCTCGGCGTCGCCCCAGATGCCACGCAACATACCCGGCCAAGGATGATCAATGCACAGCATACCTCCGCGTCCTTGAGGAACATCCTGTCCGTGATCATCGACAATGCGCGGACGCACGCCCGGAAATGGCTTGGTGCAACTTCCTGGCTTGGTTGCAATCGCCCCCGGCAGAGGTGACATCATGATGCCGCCGGTTTCCGTCTGCCACCAAGTATCAACGATCGGACAGCGACCACCACCAATCTTCTCGTAGTACCACATCCACGCTTCCGGATTGATCCCTTCGCCCACACTTCCTAACAATCTGAGACTGGTTAAGTCATGCTTTTCAACGTGTTCATCTCCCCATTTGATGAAAGTTCGAATCGCAGTCGGCGCTGTGTAGAGGATGGTGACCTTGTATTTTGCGATCAGCTCCCAGAATCGATCTTCTTTGGGCGCGTTCGGTGCACCTTCGTACATCAGCACGGTCGCACCCGCCGAAAGCGGCCCATACACAACATAACTGTGACCCGTTATCCAGCCGCAATCTGCAGTGCACCAAAAAATGTCTTCGTCGCGATGATCGAAAACCCACTGAAAGGTTCGCTTGGCAAACAAATTGTATCCGGCAGTAGTGTGCAGAATCCCTTTTGGCTTACCGGTAGAACCACTTGTATAGAGAATGAACAACGGCGCTTCACTGTCCAGCGGCGTAGCTGGACAATCGGTGCTGGCTGTGGCAACCGCATCATGCCACCAGATATCGCGCCCCGCTTGCATGTGCACTTCGTTGTTCGCGCGGCGCAACACGATGCACTTCTGAACTGTCGGGCTTTTCGCGAGCGCTTCGTCGACTGTGGTCTTCAGGGGTAGAACTTTTCCGCGTCGATACGATCCGTCGCTGGTGAGTTGCAACTTGGCTTTTGCGTCATTGTTACGATCGGCGATCGCTTCAGCCGAAAAACCAGCAAAAATGACGGAGTGGACCGCGCCGATCCGCGCACACGCCAGCATCGCAATCGCCAGCTCCGGAGTCATCGGCATGTAAATGCTGACCACATCCCCCGCTTGAATGCCTTGCGATTTGAGCACATTGGCGAACTGACAGACCTCTTGGTGCAATTGTTTGTAAGAAATCGTTCGCGTATCGCCTGGTTCGCCTTCCCAAAGGATGGCTGTCCGATCCCCGTTGCCCGCGGCAATCTGGGCGTCTAGACAGTTGTAACTGGCGTTCGTCTGCCCGCCGATAAACCACTTTGCATTCGGTTCATCCCACTCAAACGCCGAGTGAAAAGGCTCGAACCAATGCAAATGCTCGCGCGCCTCCGCCGCCCAAAACTCTGGGAGATTTGCATCAGCTTTGGCATACAGAGCTTCGTACTCGGCGAGACTCTTGATACGTGCGCGGCTCGAAAAATCGCCACTTGGCGGAAATACACGTTGTTCGATCATTACCGAATCGACATGCCCTTTTTCACTGACGCTCATTACGACTCCCTGGGAACACAAAAGATGAGTTGTTGGATGGGTTGCTGGATGGATTAGCGAGGGGGTGGGTCCGCTCGGTGTAGGCTGATCGTCAGCTCCGCAGGCGTTCATGTCTAGTGCCAAGCTCGAAATCGGAGCTGCGTTTCAGCCTGCCGCGCCCGATGTAAAGACTTGTTCAGAGGCTGCGAAATTGCGGACAATCTACAAGTTGTGAACGTACGGCGCGTTTGCCAAACAGGTGCTGATTCTAAAAGCTCCGAGCTAACTGTGCAAATCGAGTTTATTAACGGCCGCGAATCGAGCTCGCGCTTGCTAAACTCGCAATCTCGCTTAAACTTCTTAACGCAGCATCTTCATGCCTGCCACAACATAGTAGTCAGTCAGTTGGAGGTAATCTCGGTGCCAAAGAAAGCTTCTCCGAAAGGTTTCGCGCGGGTCGACAGCGAATCAACAAATACCCACGGATGGTTGGTGCGTATTCTCCGTGGAACTGAGAGGCGATCTCGATTCTTTTCCGACAAAGCGCACGGCGGCAAAACGAAATCGAAGAAGAGAGCTGAAGAGTGCTACTTGGCTTGGGTATCCGAAATGAAGCCACCCGCCTCTGCACTCGGCAAAGTGACCAAACGAAACTCGAGCGGCTCGGTCGGCGTGCATCTCGCCACGGAAGCCGACGCTCGCTACCCGAATTGCCAATATGTTTCTTACGTCGCTTCGTGGAAATCCGAAGAGGGTAAACGCTGCAGCATTCGTTTTTTAGTCAATAAGTACGGCAAGAAACCCGCACTTGCATTGGCAAAACTAGCACGCGAAAAACACCTTCTTGATCGCAGTAAGGTGATTGCGCTTTACGAAAAAACGAACGGACCACTTAAAATTTCTGCTAAACCAAGTTCCGCGAGGCAATCTGCAACAAAGCCATCCACCATCAAGCCCGGGAAGAAACTTTCTGCAAAGAATGGAAGCGCTAAAAAATAGCGCCTTGCTTTGACGAGATTCTCCGCGCGCGACGCGCAGTCGTACTGTTCAAATCGCGTTGTTGATAAAGTGCCTTGCCGTTTCGCAAGGTCCACGAGCGCCTTCACTCCGTGGCAGCCGCGTAGCAGGCCAAAGCGTAGCATGCCCGAGCGCAGTATGCCCGAGAGCAGCATGCCCGAGAGCAGCATGGCCGAGAATTGTCGCCGAGTCGCCCGATTGCCACTGTTTCCCGCTGCTGCATTATGCAAAGTTCAGTCGCGACGGTTCCAGATCATCTTGAGCTGATCGTGACAGCCTGCTTCGTCGACTTTCACTACGCGTTTCTTCGTACTACGATGTTTCGGAGCGAACGCGGATACTCCTCTCCTTTTACCCACCGAAACCGCCATGCTCCGACTCCCGATGTTGTTCTCCCTGCTTGGCTTCATTCCGTTTAGTTACGCTGCGGCCGATCTAGATCGGGCTTCAGAACCTGTGACTGCAGCGGAGGTTTATGGTCAAGGTGTGCGCGACACCGATGCACGTTCGCCCGAAGAAGAACGAAGTGGTTTTCATCTGCCTGACGGTTTTGAAGCCCAGTTGTTCGCTTCTGAACCGCAGATCGCGAAGCCGCTAAATATGGCGTGGGACACCCGAGGCCGTTTGTGGGTAACTAATACAATCGAGTATCCCTATCCAGCTAAAGCGGGAACTGAACCTCGCGACTCGATCAAGATCCTCGAAGATACCGACGGTGACGGACGCGCCGATAAGGTGATCACCTTTGCTGATAAGTTAAACATTCCTATGGGCTTGCTTCCGACCGAGGGAGGTGTGATCTGTTTCAATATCCCTGACATCGTCTTTTTGCGCGATAACGATGGCGATGACAAAGCTGACGAGCGTATCAAGATCCTCGGCCCTTTTGACACCACGCGCGATACGCACGGCATGATCAACGGCTTGCGTCGTGGCCCCGACGGGTGGATCTACGCTTGCCACGGCTTTAACAATCAATCGAATGTTACTGCCGCCGACGGCTCCAGCGTTAGGCTCCTCTCTGGTAACACGTTCCGTTTTCGAGAGGACGGCTCGCGAGTCGAACATTGGACCACCGGTCAAGTCAATCCTTTTGGACTTGCCGTCGATGACTGGGGCAACTTGTACTCTGCCGACTGCCACAGTAAACCGATCACAGCGTTGCTTCGCGGGGGTTGCTACCCGAGCTTCGGTAGGCCGCACGATGGCTTAGGTTTCGCACCGTCCATGATGGATCACCTGCACGGCAGCACCGCTATCTGCGGTCTAGTTTACTATCAAGCGAACTTGTTTCCTCAATCTTTCCAGAACCGATTTTACAGCGGCAACGTAATGACCAGCCGCATCAACTGCAATGCTGTGGAACGTCAAGGTGCCACCGTCACTGCGCGCGAGCTTCCCGATTTCATGACCAGCGACGATCCTTGGTTTCGTCCTGTCGACATACAGGTCGGTCCGGAGGGAGCCATGTATGTAGCCGATTTCTATAACAAGATTATTGGACACTACGAAGTGCCGCTGGAACATCCAGGCCGTGACCGTGAGAGCGGACGCATCTGGCGTATCGTCTATCGGGGTCCGAACGTCGCGAAGATCGGCAGCCTCACAGACTATCAACAACAAACCAATACCCAGTACTTGCTGAGTCCCGCCGAGCTGACTGAGCTCGCCAGCGCAAACTTGACCCGTCGTGAACTGGCGATTGAACGAGCTCGCCAGTGCGAATTGCCTCAACAAATGCTCGAATCGGTACGCGCGAAATTGCTTTCGTCCGATACGAGCGAACTGCTCAGGCTATCGTGCTTCGCCATTTTATGGAACCGAAATCAGCTTTCCTCGGCTGACATCGTAGCGGTGCTAGCAAGCGGTACTCCTCGCTTGCAAGTGGAAGCGTTACGAGCCGCCTATCAACCGCCCCACGGAAACGCTACGCCGCTTACCACCGCAATCGTCAAAGCCTTTAAAAATCCGGAACCGCAAGTTCGCTTGGCGGCTGTCGAAGCGATCGGCAGATGTGGCGGCCCGGGAAACGTTCGCGGCCTGCTGGCCATGGCTAAGCAGTATGCGCAAGAAGATCCAACCACACGTCAAGCGAGTCGCATCGCGACTCGTAATCTGCTCCGTGAACCGAGTGCATTGGAGATGATTGTCAAGTCATGGAGATTCAGCGCTGCAGCGGATGAACCACCCACACGCATGACGGTCGGACTCGAAGATCCCCTGGCTGTTGAGTTGGCGAGTATTCTATCGAGCCTCGAAAGCCCGCTCGCTGCTGAGGCTCTCCTGCGTTTCGCCGATCGCAATCAAGATGCGGACCGCGACTTGATTCAAACTGCCATTGCAGGTTCAGCGAAACACATGAACCCAGCGATGACTGAAGCGGTGATCCGTCTGATTAAAAAAACCAGCCGCAACAATCCGATTGCGCTGGCAAAATCGCTCGAAACAATTTGTGCCGCATTATCGGCTCAAAACATTGAGTTCCCCGAGCCATTGCAAGTTTTCGCAGTCGAAGTGGCCCAAGCGCTCCGTGCGCAGGTCTCGCAATCGCTAACCGATCAGCCAGCAGTGGTGGATTGGCGCGATGTTGCCGGGGCCGAATGGTCCGCAGAACAGCGCAAGTGCACTGACGGCGAAAGCATCCCCATGCTCTCCAGTCTAACCAGAGGTGAGGCTTACGTCGGGACCCTTTCCAGCAGCGCGTTCACGTGCCCCGCTAGATTGACTTTTTGGTTGTGCGGACACAACGGATTGCCTTCGACGCCAGATACAAAAAAGAATTTTGTTCGCTTGGTGGATGCAGAACTCGGAACTGTACTGCAAACCGTTTATCCTCCGCGTAGTGACACCGCCATCCAGATGATTTGGTCTCTACCAGAACACGCGGGCCGCTCCGTTCGACTGGAAATAGTCGACGGCGATAACGGAAACGCGTACGCGTGGCTGGCCGTGGGCCGCTTCTCAAGCAACGGACTGAATCCGACAAACGTCGGTGAAGTTTTTGCTGCGATCGAACCCTTGCTCAAACGCCGTGTAACTCCGGTGGTGACAGAACAATTCCAGCAACTCCTCAAATTCACCGCGCTTAGTCCACGTATGCGAGCTCAGTTGATCGCCGGGATCGCCGACGCAGATCGCCAACCCCTCGTGCAAGCCCTGGCTGAGCAAGCGATTGAAATCGGCCAAGCCCCACTAGTGAACAACCAAGTGCTGGCGGCGGATGAAACGGAACGAATTGCCGCCGCCACACAGTTGGCTCAGCAATTGAGTCTCGCCGCAACGGCTCGTCAGCAAACCGCATTTGCGTCAAGATTGTTGCGTTCGCTGCCTGGCTGCGCAACTCTGGTGCAACTGGTAGAGCAAGGGAAATTGAGTCTGATTTCTCTACGAGGACGTGATACGCTTGACCTCGATGGCATGTCCATTGAGCTGCGCGATCGGCTGAAAAAATTAATTCAAGAAGCGAATGCATTGCCCGATCCTAATTCATCCGCCCTCGCAGCGCGCATCGCGAAGCTCAACTTAGACTCCGCCTCGACCGTGCAGGGGCAGCTACTATTTGAAAAAAGCTGTGCGATCTGCCATCAGTTGGCAGGCAAGGGCACGCTTGTTGGTCCGCAATTAGATGGGATCGGTAAACGGGGTGTCGAACGTTTGTGCGAGGACATCCTGGATCCAAGTCGCAATGTCGATACAGCATTTCGTATGTCGACGCTATTGCTGGACGACGAGCGAGTGTTGACTGGGCTCGTTCGCGAGCAGTCAGATGGTAGCTTGCAAGTCGTCGGACAAGACGGCAAATCGACAACGATCGCGGCAGACACAGTAGCTCGTCGTCGCGATTCAGCCAAATCTCTAATGCCCGAGAACGTCACCGAAACACTCGGTGATCAAGAACTGTCCGCCTTGCTTAAGTATTTAGTGGCACCCCGTTAGTTCACGCCATATACCTAGCCAGCGGTATATACCTGGCCGACGGTGTGTCTGGGTCAACCTTAGCTATTACAGCAAAAGATTCTTGTCGTTAAAGTTTGACCACATTAGCTACGCCGCTCTGCGCCGCTGCGCCATTTCAAATAGCGGTGAGAGTCATGCTGGGTTTGGCGATTGCATTGCCGATGAATGGAGGATGAAGGTGTAGCGTCCTTGGGTGACGTCAGCGCCGAAAGGACTATTCGAACGCAAGGCTTTGGCCTGCGGCAATGACAGCAACTCGCGGCTGAGGATGACCGGGCATGGATGGTGACAAAGGACTTCGCGGATGGGTAGCGGCGTTGACTGTCGGCATTACGCTCACAGTGGTGGCGGTATTCGCTGAACAGAAGTTGCGAGTTCCTTCGGCACGCTATTACCATGCCGCGCAGACTGCCAATTCTGAAGGTGCGTCTACGCAGCCGCGCGGAATTACTTTAGCTGTCGACCCGGGGCTGATCGCTACAGAACAATTTCCATTGGCTGACCGCACTCCGCTGGCTCGAAACGATACTGCGCAACGCAACGACTCCGCAGGGCTCCTTCGTCGACCACCTGAGCCAGCGATGCAAGTTGTTCTGCGCGCCCCAACGGCGCATGACCTCGACGTCATGCCATTAACGACCAGCACCTCGCACATCGATTACTTGATGGACGCAATAAATCGAGCCTTCGAAAGCCCGATCCAAGTCGTCTCAGATAAGAAAGAACAGCCGCAACCCGAAATCGACATGCAGAGCTTTCAGCGCCTTGCGACGTCGCCCGGCCCAGCCAGCGCCAACGGTCGCTTGCCAATTCCAAGCAGCCTGCTTCTCCAACTCGATGAACTCCACCGCGGTCTGCGTGGTGCGGGCACACATTTTGTGAGCATCCACGAGGGGAACGTTCCAGCTAGCCAATTCGGTACCGCGCGGAGTAATCCCAATACTCAGTATGTTTCTACGGCCGCATCGAGCGTCGGAGCGTGGATCAATGAAGTCAACGCAAGTATCCTCCGCTTAGTGCACAACGATGGTTTAGGAAAAGCCGCGGGCAACGCTGAACTCGAAAGACTCAGCAACTACGCCGCGCAACTGCCAGCACTTGCCGCGACACTCGAAGATAAAACACTCGCGTCAAAATCCAACCGCGCGGGTTACGCGCTGGAACGACGATTGTCGGTTTGGCGAGCCGTTTCGCAGTGTCTTCAGTCCGATACGATGACTGTAAAGCCACAGTTCGATAGCGAAGTAGCTCGTAAGCAAGTGCAAACGCTTGTTGCCCAAATCGAGCGTAAACTGCCAGTCAGCGGAGACACCGACGGATGGCGTCGCTATCTCAAGCTGGATGAACTGAACACGTGGTCGCATGACAATGATGACGTTTGGGAAGAAGGTAACACATTGGCAACCAATGTGCTTTCCAGATTGCGTTGGGAAAGACTGAACGACGAGCAGCGTAAATTCATCGATCAACCCGAATTTGCGGAACTCGCAGCTCATTTGACTTCTTGGGCGCGGCAACCGGTCGACTATCGACAGCTGTTGGTTGACCTAGAACTGCTCGAAGAAGATCCGATAAACCGCGTGCGGTATTCGCTGGCAAGCGCCGTCCAGACTTTGCGTTTGTCGGATGAACCCGACCAACAAGCAATCGCTGGCGCGCTTAATGACCATTATCGCAATGCAAACATTCGTCTAGCCATCGCAGGCAGTCTGATTCAACGATTGCTGCCGAGTGAGACTTATCAAACGCGTCCCGTCAGGCAGCGAATTCTCGGTGCGAGCACTTCCGGCGATAGTGTCGTTCGAACAGAAATGGAACTGAAGTTGATCCCGGACGAATCAGCCTGGAACGTGACGCTTGGCCTACAAGGTGACGTGGTCAGCGCCACAAGGAGCAGCAAAGGACCGGCAGTCTTTCACAATTCAACTCAAGCTCAAGTTACTAGTCAACGAAGTATTCGTATGGACCCGCTGGGCTTCAAAGTTATCGCTGAAGCGACGGACGTAGAATCTCAGCAACACCTCCGCGCAATGAGTACGGATTTTGATGGTCTGCCAATTCTAGGTGACTTTCTCCGAGTAGTGATCCGTGAGCAGTTCAATCAACAGAGCGGTCCTGCGAAACGCATCATGCATCGTCTTATCGCAGACGAAGCGGACAAAGAATTCGACAAGCAATTGCAAGAGAAATTGGACAAAGCCCAAGTCGAGTTGCAACGACGTCTGATCGGTCCTCTCGAGGCGCTCAACCTCAATCCAATGGTTGTCGCGATGAGCACGACCGAGGACCGCTTGATGATACGTTATCGAGTTGCCAATCAAGCTCAAATGGCTTCGAATACTGCACGCCCTCGCGCGCCAAGCGATAGTTTGCTCAGTATGCAGGTCCACCAATCTGCAGTGAACAATGCAATCGCCCAACTCGGGCTGAGCGACCGCACTTGGAATTTAGTCGAACTGGGCGGGAAGATTGCCAGTATGCTGGGAAAAAAAGGATGGACACCACCTGCAGACTTACCAGTCGATGTCATGATTCGGTTTGCTCCCAGCCGTCCGGTATCCATTGAGATGGTAGAGAACCAATTGGTTCTGACACTACGCATTTCTGAACTATCGCAAGGTCAAAACAAAATTGAAAGATTCATCGTTCGCTCGACCTATATTCCTGTGGCCGAGGGGCTAAACGCGGGCTTAGTTCGCGAAGGGGTGGTCAGTATCGATGGACCTCGTCTGTCGATACGCGATCGGTTGCCGCTGCGGGCCATCTTTGCCAAAGTGTTTGTTTCCAAACCGCAGATTCCGCTGATTAGCGATAGCCTCATCAATGACCCTCGCGCCGAGGGGCTGGCCGTCACCCAGATGGACGTTTGCGATGGCTGGCTAGCTATTGCGATCGCGGACAGCACTTCGCCGCTTGCTTCCGAAGTTGCCGAGCGAAGTGCACAGCATCAACTCAACCAACTCCGATGACTGGAATTCCGGTAACGGTGGATCCCGCCATCACGGACTCAGCCATCACAGCCAGGGCAGATGGACACGCAAGGGACACGCAAGAGACAAGTAGGCGGGCGTCAACTGTCGCTGCGGCAGGGAGTGTCCAGTCTGGAAGTCCACTACTCCTCCCACTTTCCTGAGGATCATCCCGCCCTGCCTACTCAGCAGATCTAGAATGAACTGCAGCCTACCAAGCCGTTTGGCAAGAGGCCGCTCCTGGGCCGCGTGAAACCTGGATTGCTTGAAGGCCAAGTCATTTTAATTCCTTGTTGCTCACATCGTATTAGTTGCCCACTTGATGCAAGCTGCGACCCGTCTCGGCCCGGACTTTTTTAATCGCGACACGGCCAGCGTCGCGCAGGACTTGCTGGGTAAAGCTCTGGTCCGGCAACTGGATGACGGGACACGATTAGCGGGCGTAATTGTTGAGGTGGAAGCTTATCTAGCCCAAGATGACCCGGCTAGCCATTCGTTTCGAGGACACGGCAAGAGCAATGCATCCATGTTCGGATCTGCCGGATTGCTTTACGTTTATCCGATTCATGCCAAGTACTGTTTAAACGTTGTAACCGAAGGAGCCGGTGTAGGGGCGGCTGTCTTAATCCGCGCTCTTCAGCCAATCGAAGGCATCGACAAAATGCTTCTCCACCGCGGCACATCTTCTTTACTCAGTCTGACAACCGGACCCGCAAGGCTGTGCCAAGCACTGGCAGTGAATCGTAGCTTAGATGGCACTGATCTGGTTACCAGTTCGCACATTTGGTTAGAGCAAGCGCCAGCAACAGTTAGTGCAAAAGAATGGTCGCTGCGTTCGAGCCCGCGCATTGGAATCTCGCGAGCGGTGGATCGTCCGTTAAGATGGTTCGTAGATGGTCATCGTTACGTCAGCGGTTGTGCACGCGATCACTCATGTCGACGAGACTGGAGTTTCTAATTAGCGCGACCCTTCTCGCAGGGACTATGTCATGTCGACAGGTTTGTTCGTTAGTGGAAAATGGATTGAAGGCAAAGAGCAAATTGATGTTCGGAACAAGTTCTCCGGTGCAACCATTCGTTCTATCGCGGTCGCATCGGCATCCGATATTGAGTCATCAATCGCTAGCGCCGTCCGCGGAGCCGCAGTCATGGCAAAGTTGCCTGCGCACCGTCGCGCGGAAGTGCTTGCGGGCACCGCGGCGGGGATTCGATCGCGCCACGAGGAACTCGCCCAGTTAATCGCTCAAGAGGCTGGCAAGCCAATTCGCGCGGCTAGGATGGAGGTCGATCGCGCCGCGAACACGTTCCGATTGGCTGCTGAAGAAGCGGGACGGATACACGGCGAAACAATTCCACTCGATGCTGCGCCGAATGGCGAAGGCTACTTCGGATTCTGGTGGCGCCGCCCGGTCGGAATTGTCGGAGCAATCACGCCCTTTAACTTTCCACTTAATCTTGTGGCTCACAAAGTTGCACCCGCGCTCGCTGCCGGCAACGCGTTCATACTCAAGCCTGCCGAGTTGACGCCGCTAACAGCAGTTGCACTCTTCGAAATTCTATTACAAGCGGGCATGCCCACGGAAGCCGGCCAATTGCTTCAAGGTGAAGGGGAGACTGTAGGGAATGCGATCGTGGTGGACCCTCGCGTCGGCAAGATCAGCTTTACTGGCAGCGCGGCCGTCGGCAAGACGATATTAACTAGAGCGGGCATTAAGAAGGTCACTCTCGAGTTGGGAAACAATTCTCCGGTAGTGGTTGCGTCAGACGCCGACCTCGCATTCGCCGCCAAACGCTGCGCCTTAGGCGCTTTCTCCCATGCGGGCCAGGTGTGCATCAGCGTTCAACGAATCTACTGCGATCAAGCGGTTCAAAAAGAGCTAGCGAAACATCTAACAGAAGCAACAAATGCTCTCCAAGTTGGTGATCCGCTCTTAGAAACGACCGATGTCGGTCCAATGATCGCTGAGTCCCAAGCGTGCCGTATCGAAACTTGGGTTAATGAGGCACAGGCCGGCGGAGCACAGTTGATGGTAGGCGGCCAGCGATCTGGACCCATCTTTTTTCCGACTTTACTTGAGCAGACACTGCCGACGATGAAGGTTATGCAAGAAGAGGTCTTTGCGCCCGTCGCGAGTTTGGTTGGCTGCGTTGATTTTAACGATGCGCTTCGCCAAGCTGGGGCGACAACCTTTGGACTTCAAGCATCCGTTTTCACCCGTGACATCACTCGTGCTTTAAGTGCAATTAGGCAACTGGATTTTGGGGGTGTGATCATTAATGACATGCCCGGGTTTCGAGTTGATCATATGCCCTACGGCGGCAATCGGCAAAGCGGACTTGGGCGCGAAGGAGTGCGGTTCGCGATCGAGGAAATGACGAACATACAAACTGTCGCTATTCGCTCGGAGCTGGAGTGACGCGCGTCCGCTTCGACTTGAATTTTCCGGCTCGCAGTCGTTTCCAATAATCATCGAGCTCTTCGACGACGATGCCATGCAGCAGCACGAGGGCAATCATGTTTGGAATTGCTAGAGTCAGGAGGAGCAACTGACTGAATGTCATTAAATTGTTTACTGTAAGCACAGATCCAAGAAACGTAAAAAGAACGAAAACTAGCTTGAATGGAATCGAAGCCATCGACCCAAGCAGATGGACGATACATCGCTCGCCAAAATATCCCCAAGCAATACATGCCGAGAAGGCGAAAAGAGCAAATGCGGCGTGTAGCATATACGCAACCCACTCAGGCGCGTTTGACGGTACGGCACTCAAGAGCAACGCAGTTCCCTTGCCTCCCGCGACGAGAATCTGCCCCTCAGTCCCGTTGGCGACGCCGCTGACTCCCAATGTCATCGCGGTAAGGAGTCCCAAGACTACCCCTACAATCAGCGGTTCAAGCATCGCAATAACCCCTTCGCGCGTCGGCTCGTCGCATTGGGCTGCAGCGTGCACGATAGCCGTTGTTCCAAGCCCAGCATCGGCCGCAAGCGGGGCCTGTGAAAGCCCAACTAGCATCACTCCGAACAAACCCCCAGCCACAGCAGCCTGGGGTTCAAAGGCCTCTGCAAAGATCGCACGAAATGCGACTTCTGCGTCTGCCCAGTTGGCACCAATAATCATCAAGCATGCGGCTGCGAAAGTCAGAATCGCAAAGGGCGTCAGTAGCACGGCAACACGACCTAACCATCGAACAGAACCGAATACGACGAGGCTGACGAGCGCCGCCATCACAGCTCCAAATATCCACGGTTCGCTAACCAGCCGTTCCAAACCACCGACGGTTTGTAGTCCGGCTAGAGCCTGGCTTACCTGAAATGCGCTTCCGAAGATCAGAGCCACACAAACGCATAACAGAGCAAAGCAAAATCCGAGGACTTGCCCCAAGGGAATCAGCGAACATCCAAAAATTCTCTTGTGAGTGAATCCTTGGTGCATGTACCGCATCGGCCCACCCAACACGGAGCCTTCACTGTTGAAGCATCGATAGCTCTGCGACAAAGAGCATTCGGTGAACTTGGTCGCCATGGCTAGAAAACTGCAGATCATTATCCAGAACGCAGCGCCTGGACCAGCGATTCCCACAGCGATCGCCGTGCTGCTGATCGCGCCTAAACCGGCTGAGGATGACAACGAAGTATACAAGGCACGTACATGGGATAGCTCGCCAAAATATTGCGAGTTGGCATACTTACCGAATGCGAGCGCCACTGCGTGCAGAATGCCGCGCAAGTTGATCAACTTCATTCGCAACGTTAACAACACACTGCCAATCACCAACCACGCAACAATGAAAGGTATGCCTATTGCCGGCGGTTCAAGCAGCAATGACTGCTCATTAGCGTCGAAAACATAGACCATACCGCGGGGTGCAGGGGGCAACTGGAGCCCCGCGACGGTGAGCGCTGATGTCGCTTCGCTAAGATTGGCTGCCGATTTGTTGTTGCTCAAGCGGTAATCTGTAAGTGCCGATCGCAACTGAACTTCAAATTTATCCACGTCAAAACAGTCTGCTTGGTCACATTCATTTAAATATTCTTTTGCAGCCTGTAGGCTGATCCGCTTCGGCGCAAACGCAGCTAATTTGCTGGTCCCGAAATCGTAAAACAATACCTCTGCAAAAACTTGGTTTATGTTTGCGAGACTTACGTCAAATTTAGCAATCTTATCTTTTACCTGAAGCCACTGAAGATTAGCGCTCTCATAGAACGTTTCTAACGACTGGAGCGATTGCCCGACCTCGCCCGCGGAAGGAGTTTCGTCGGTCTGAGCATCCGTGGGCTCAATTGATTGTTCATTTCCCGCGACCAAAGGATCTGCATCTGCGGATACTGCAGATGCTGCATCTTGAGCAACCAACGCGGCACTCGAGCAGGAAAAAAAAGGAAAAGCCGCAAGCAATACGAGAACGCGCCGCGGTACACTGGCAAGAGCGTGGTTCAGAAATTTCACTTGGAACTACTTATTGAATTACGGTTTTGTGCCTAGCTAACAAGTGTGAGGCTTAGGCACTTGTAATCTAGCCTGCCCCATTCGTCAACGATTAACTAAGCACGCATTGCTGGGCAATGGGTAATCTTTAAGTGAGCAAACCGGCGAGACACCAAGCTGTCAAGGAATTGTAAGCTAAAAGTAAGGGAAATGAATGGTGAAATGCACCATGATTTGAATTGCAAATGGTGGAGACCAGGAGCTCGAAGCGACTGAATTAGCACAGCACCAACACTAATCAGTAGGCGGTCCGGCGTCGTATTGCTCCATCGGAAAACGCTTGGCATCGTAGGCATACCAGTCTTCTACCTTTTTGCGAGCC